>JBGPBW010000278.1:0-6047 GCA_041481385.1 Puia sp. | reverse complement strand
TTGAATCATAATGTGTCAGGTCAGAAAATAAATGGCTTACCAAATGACCAAAGGATTCCCGGGTTTCAACATTCTCCTGACCGCACCGGCTACAATACCGCTCCTCCACATAAGCCCCGCAATTAAGACAATTCTTTTCACTCCGTAAATGTGCTTTCAACAAAAACTTATTATTTAAATAAAGATAGGTGTTTGGTGAAATTAACTTATTACTCCAGATATTGAGTATCGTAAATGGGAAGTGTTTATTATTCTGACCTCAGGCTTGCTTCGCCAGCTGTAGCTCATTCTGAGCGTAAGCTGGTTACCGGATTTGCCATCGCGGCCCTGAATGCCCGGTAGCCCACAGTTATCCAGGCAATGGAAACGGAGGTGGCGATGGTAATGATGAAAATACCAAGGCCGATGGAAATACGGAAGGTGAAATTTTCGAGCCAGCCGTGCATAAAATAGTAAGTCAATGGTGCAGCTATTATAAAGGAGATGCAGACGAGTAGCGTAAATTCTCGGGAGAACAGGTAAATAATATTCGCCACAGAGGCGCCCAATACTTTTCGAATACCAATTTCTTTTTTTCGTTGTGTGGCCATAAAAGACACGAGGCCGTAGAGTCCCAGACAGGAAATAAAAATGGCGATACCGGCAAAAATCTTATAGAGCTCAGAGAGCTGATTTTCCTGTTTGTAAAAACTGGCTATTTTTTCGTCGAGGAACTGGTACTGGTAAACATATTCCGGATAAGCTTTGTTCCATAGTTTTTCAATAACAGACAGGGTGTGTTTTGCGTGGCCCGACTGCAATTTAACGGCCATCGTCTGGTATACATCCTTCCAGGTTGACATCACGACGGCAGCAATCGGCTTCGCCAGCGAGGTGCCGTTAAAATCTTTCACGACGCCAACAATCACTCCTTTTAACTGGCCATCCCAGAAGCTAATCCTTTTCCCAATGATCTGCTCAGGATTGTGGATACCCAGTTTTTTAACCATCGTTTCATTCACAACAAATTCTCCTATGGTATCAGAAGGCCGGTAGGCCCTGCCTGCCGCTATCTGCAGGCCATATGTCTTAAAAACATCTGCGTCTGCCCATTTCAGGTCCGCGTCGAAGCTGGACACTTTTCCTGAATTGTCAAAAGTAAAGTCGCTGCCCCAATGTGAATTGTCCGAGATAGAAAAGGTACTGAAACTTACATCCTTAATGTCCGGTTGTTGCAGGAGTTCCATTTTTAAAGCCGTCATTTTAGTGAGGCTGATACTATCATTAGGTATCGGAATATTTACAACGGCTTCTTTATCAAAACCCATCTGAGCTGTCTTAAAATAATTCATCTGGCTCACGACGATCAGCGTGCCGATAATCAGTGCCTGCGCAAGAGTGAACTGCAGGATCACGAGTCCCCGCCTTAATGAAATCCCACTCGCCGTCCTGTTCGTAAACCTGCTTTTTAATGCCGTGATGGGATTGAAACCGGATAGTACCAGTGCCGGATAAAGACCCGATAACAAAGTAACCAGCCCGGTCACGATCGTTAAGAAAACCAGAATGGCCACATCGATATGAATTGTAATTTTTGTTTCCAGCAACTTGTTTAATAGTGGCAAAACCATATAGGCTATCGCAAAAGCGAATCCGAGGGCGGCGAGCGATACGATGAAACTTTCACTCAGGAATTGAGCAACCAGTTGGCGCTTGCGGCTACCCAGTACCTTACGCACACCCACTTCCTTTGCACGATCCACAGCCTGTGCAGTGGCGAGGTTCACGAAATTGATACAGGCAATGACAATCAGAAAAAGACCGATCAGACTTAACGCAGTAATCAATTCTTTACTGAACGTGGCATAGTTATAATTGCCGAACCTTTTGTCAAAATGTATGGTGTTCAGGGGTTGCAGTGTAAATCCCTGTTTTTTCGCATAGTCGGGAGGGATATGTTTGCCTCCGAAACCCGCAAGAGAACCAGCAAATTTTTCGGCTGACATCCCCTGCGGCAATTTCACATAGGTATTTAGTCCACCATGGACGCTTACCCAATCATGAGAACTATCCTCGGGCAGTGTTTTAAAAGAAATGGCTACCTGGAGTGGAAAGTCCGAATTGACCGGCGGATTTTCCAATATGCCCGTTATTTTACAGACTTTATTATCCTGGTACCGGATCAAACGGCCCATGGCTTTTCGCCAGTCCCCGAAATATTTTTCAGCAGCCGCCTGAGTCAGGACAACAGTATTGGCAGTGGACAAAGCAGTTTTCGGGTTGCCCGCAATAAAAGGAAAATTAAAGATGTCAAAAAACTGTGGTTCGGCGAAGAACAGACCATCCTCTTTAAATTTAGTCTGCGGCTGATGACTGTTTTCATTCAGAACGGTCAGCTGGTTTCCCTGCGCGCTGAAGATAGACGCCACCTGCTCCAGTTGGGGATAGTCCAGCGCCAATTGTTTACCCGCAGGAAAACAAGTTCCCCTGGTATATGAAATGCCGTCGGGTGTATTAAAATGCGTGGAAACCCTGTAAATACGATTCTTGTCCGGGTGAAAATTATCAAAACTGTTTTCATACTGAATGACCAGAAATAACAGCAAACAGGCGGCTATGCCGACCGCTAACCCGGCCACATTGATGAATGTGTAGCTTTTATTTCTCCTCAGGCTTCTGAAAGCCGTTTTTAAATAATTCCTGAACATGATTTAAAAAGCCCCATATCTGTGCCATTTCATATTTAGTTAATAGTCATTCATTTGCTTTCCGGTACTTTTTATTCATGTACGATTTTGATACAGGACTGTTCGTCTGCGAGTGAAGAATTTGAGGGTAATAAGAAGCACCTGGTAGAAATGATGAGGATTACCGGGGGATGAAAAGGGAATCCCGGGCCGGTGGCAGCCCTTGTTTATGGAACATATCAAAAGAGTTGAAGAACAGCAAGATCAGCAGGTCAAAAAATGATAAAGGTCATTTTTTAAAATGAGCATTCTCAGGTTTATTTAATCTTCAATTGACCATCTTGCATTTAAATTGCTGTAAACACCTCGTATGCAAGAACAAGAATACCAAACAAAACAGTTACTGACTGACTACCACTTAAATACCTATCCGGCGGTTGGTTCCGTTGAGGAATTACGAAAATTCAAAAAGATTCAAAGCAGGTTTTCTGATCAGTACGAACTATTTTTTCCTGATAACCTTGCTGACAAAACCATCGTTGTAATTCCCAGCCTTTCACTTGACCCGCAGGTATTGTCAAAATTAGATGGCGCCTTATTTTATGAAGAAAGGCTTTTGTGTCTCCTCATGTTGCTACGAATGCCACGTACTCATGTCATTTATGTGAGCAGCATGCCAATAGATCCCGTTATTATTGATTATTATCTTCATTCGTTACCAGGTATTACGGCTTATCACGCAAAAGAAAGACTCACTTTGCTGAGTTGTTATGACATGTCACCAATACCACTTACGCAAAAGATCTTACAAAGGACCCGTTTAATAGAACACATTAAAAAAGCAATACAACCGGGACATGTGGCACACATAACCTGCTTTAATACCACAGATTATGAAAGAACACTGGCGGTAAAGCTGGGCATACCTATATATGGTTGTGATCCTTCTTTAAATTATTGGGGCTCCAAAAGCGGTAGCAGAAAAATATTTTTAAACGCCGGCGTGGACATGCCTCCGGGAGTTGAAGACCTGAAAACCTATGAAGATATTGTGCATGCAGTGGCGGCGGTAAAGGCTATGTACCCTGATGTAAAGAAAGCTATTTTAAAATTGAATGACGGGTTTTCCGGTGACGGTAATGCAGTATTGAGTTATCCTGAACACCTAACCAGCAAAGAATTATTTGATTGGGTTAATAATAATCTTTACAAGAAAATAATTCCGGTTGCAAGGGATATGAGTATTGAAATTTTCCTGCAGAAATTTCAGGAAATGGGAGGTATCGTCGAAGCCTTCATAGAAGGGGATACAAAAGCTTCCCCATCCGTTCAATGCAGGATAACTCCTTTAGGTAAGGTCGAAATCATCTCAACACATGACCAGGTTTTGGGTGGTGAGAGCGGACAACAATTTATCGGAGCCTTGTTCCCCTGCGACGACAGTTATCACACAGAAATAACGGAATTTGCAAAAACAATCGCTGAAGAATTAAAGAAAAAGGGAATATTAGGTCGCTTTAGTATTGATTTTATTTCTGTAAAAGAAAATGGTCAATGGAAACATTACGCAATTGAAATTAACATGCGTAAAGGAGGCACTACACATCCCTATTTAATGTTGCAATTTTTAACCACCGGACATTACAATGAAGAAGCTGGTTTATTTGAAACCCAGAACCGGGAGCACCGTTATTATTTTTCATCAGATAACCTGCAGAACGATGCTTACAAAGGCCTTACGCCTCAGGATCTCATTGATATTGCGATGTTTCATGGATTGCAATTCGATGGGGCAGCACAAAAGGGGGTGGTGTTTCACATGATAGGCGCCCTGTCGCAGTTCGGCAAAATAGGCATTATTTGTATTGGCGGATCGCAAGAAGAAGCTTATTCGTATTATAAAAAAACAATTGAAGTACTGGACGCCGAAACCGGCGTAAATTAAAAAAACATACCAGCTTTTTAACCGGATACGCCGTAGCCCATGTTTCTAAATCCGGACAGCCGCACTCCTTGGTTTCCTTACCGATTTGCCTTAACTTACTGCTGTAATCAGCCAAACTACTGTGAAACGAATTGCTGCTGCCGAAATGCTCAAGCCTGCTTTTGTCTTTTCTGAAAAGCTTCCTTTTTATGCGAAACGCCTGATTCTTTTCATGGCGCTCCTGCTGCTGTTTTCTGCAGAAATATTACGCGTGTATTTTGTAATGCCTTTTCCGGGTAGCCAGGTCAGCAATACGGTTTCCTATGCATACTGGCTGGATCAATCGATTGTATGGATCCGTATCCTTGTTTTACTTCTCCTGTTTTTTGCATTGATCACTGTTTTTAAAAATGGCAGGACCTGGGAAAAAATACTTCTGTCTTTGATCCTGGTTTCATATGCCGTCGTATTTTTCTTTTTCAATTTTCGATTGCAGGCGGAAAATATTTTTCATCAACCGGTAAATAAATCCTTCACGGTTTCGGCCAACAGCGAAATGGAGAAATCAAAATTGGTTATTGGCGTAGTGATCGACGGACAGGCAAAAGCTTACCCAATTCAATTGATCGGATATCATCACCAGGTGATGGACACAATTGGAAAAACACCGGTGATGATCACATACTGTACCGTTTGCAGATCGGCCCGCGTATACAGTCCGGTTGTGAATGGAAAACTGGAATCTTTCCGTCTTGTTGGTATGGATCATTTCAATGCCGTATTTGAAGATGCCACAACAAAAAGCTGGTGGCAGCAGGCAACGGGAACGGCGATTGCGGGTCCGCTGAAAGGTTATACATTAAAAGAATTTCCATCAACGCAGTTGACATGGGAAGCATGGCTCAGGCAATATCCGGAATCACTTGTGATGAAACCGGATACCATTTTTATGGACAACTATTTCAAGCTGGAAGATTATGACAGGGGTATGATGCAGAGCAGCCTGGTGAGAAGGGACAATGTTTCATGGGAACCCAATTCCTGGATTGTTGGTGTAATGAATAATTTTTCTTCAAAAGCATATGACTGGAATGAACTGGTGCAAAAAAAAATTATCCAGGATTCGGTGAATGGATTGCCGATCCTGTTAACCATCGAAAAAGACACCACTTCCTTCCATGTGTATGATCGTCGGGTAAATGATTCAGTGCTCAATTTTCAAATCGCAGGTGATTACAATTTATTGGTTGATGAAAAGACACATTCGAGCTGGAATATGGACGGAGTATGCATTTCCGGATCGTTAAAGGGAAAAAAGCTTTTACCGGTTCAATCATACAATGAATTCTGGCATTCCTGGCAAACCTTTCACCAAAATGCAAAAATCTATGTAGGCAACTATACACTGATAAAATAAAGAGAGCCAGGAAACGCCCCGGCTCTTTTTAATTTTTTTC
>JBGPBW010000277.1:0-6116 GCA_041481385.1 Puia sp. | reverse complement strand
AGGTTTGATCGATCCGGTTATAATGTATACAGATGGTTCCTCCCGTGGTAATCCCGGCCCGGGCGGTTATGGAACCATTCTGATGTGGAAGGGTAATATAAAGGAACTGTCGGCTGGTTTCAAACGGACTACCAACAACCGGATGGAACTCATGGCCGTTATCGCCGGCCTCGAAGCATTGAAGAAAAAAGAAGTTCGGTTAAAGATATATTCAGACAGTCAGTATGTAATAAATGCAGTAGAAAAGGGCTGGTTGAAAAACTGGATAGCTACTGACTTCAAAGGCGGAAAGAAAAATAAGGACCTCTGGCTTCGCTTCGCAGAACTGGCCGACAATCATCGGATTCAATTTCACTGGGTGAAGGGCCATGCCACAAACCCCCATAATAACCGCTGTGATGAATTGGCTACCCTGGCGGCAGACGGAAATCATTTAATTGATGACGAGGGATACGACGGATAGTTAAGCCCGGACCCCTTCCCCGGCAGTCTGATGATTCCGTATGAACAGATAGCTTCCGAAAAGAATAGCAGAGAAAATAAAAGTAGCCAGGATACTCGTCCGGTAGAATGGAACGGCATCAGCGTAACATTGTATCAGTCCACTAAAGTTTTTAGGCCTGTTTAAACCCCGGGTCGTACCGTTGCTCGCCCAGAGGAGAAAATTAGATGCCAGGAAATACAAGGTGGGTGCTGCCAGTGAAGCCGTCGCGATCTGGACGATATTTAATTTTTTTATTGCCATGCCTACAAAAACAAGGAGTGCAAACAAAATATAATTCTGCCATTGCCCTTCATAGAAACCGGGCATGCTTGTCGCACCTCCCAGATAAAGTACCTGATATAGCAGGTCAGAAATAAACATAGACAGTACGGGAATGATAAAAGCCCATTTCTTATCCTTTATAACTGCACCGGCAAATACTGCCATCGCCCACTGAGGCGCAAATCCGAAAGGACGACCCGGAATGATCCGGTAAATGGCTGCGATGATCACTAAAAGAAAAAAAGACCAGACTATGTTTTTAGAGGACTTCATTGCAATGATTTAGAAATGTAAAATTAACTGTTTTTAAAAAAACTGAAAAACATCCGGGATGAAGTTATGAACAAAGGTTTAAGAACCTTAAGTCAGACCCGGTATGGACGCCTGATAAACTACTGTATCTTCCAGGGCCGTTATAGCAAAAGTGGCACCGTCAAAACTCACCCAGGCTTCCCCCTTATTTCTTTTAAACCCTTTCCTGCCATCTTCTGTGATCTCTGCAGATCCGGTGAACAACAGGAATATTTCAGCGGATCGAGACACCGTTTGCAGGGACTGGCCCTTTGCGATCTGCATCCGGCTCAGTTCAAAATCCGGCGCTGGAGTGGAAAATATCTGGCGGTCGCCCCCGGCAGGTTTACCGCTAATAATATTAGGTACGGTAGCTTCAAACTTTACATGCTTTAGCAATTCCTGCACATTAACATGTTTGGGCGTAAGACCACCCCGCAAAACATTATCGGAATTCGACATGATCTCCACATTCTGACCCTCTAGATACGCATGCGGAAGTCCGGCATCCTGGAATACTGCCTGGCCCGGCTGCAGGTGCAGCAGATTAAAAAAATAAATGGAAAAAATCCCCCGGTCTATATGCCCTGACTGAGAATAGGTCATAGCCGCCCGGGCCACCCAGAAATCTTCTTTATCCTTATTCAGTTTACCGTTTTGATAATGAGGAATGACCCGCTCAACCAGGGTTTTCAAATGCCTGTCAACCTGGTTCTGGGGCATTTCCATGACGTGCTTGTAGAGTTTTTTATAGTTGTCTCCACCGAAAACAGGTACCAGGAAATGAAGCTCCGGTATTTCACGTAGTATACCCTGGAGGACTTTTGGATTTTTAAACCCATGCAGGAGCCAAAATTCACTTACGGCAAGCATCAGCTCGGGTTTGTGATTGTCGTCCTTGAAATTTCTTTCAGGGGCGGTCAGATCGATGCCACTCGCATTTTCTGCCTCAAATGCAGATTGAGCATTTTCTTTAGAAGGATGAACCTGGATGGACAACATATCTTTTACGTCCAGCACTTTCAGTAAAAATGGCAAACGACCGAATAACCGGTAAGCCTGTTCTCCCAGTGTCTGAATGGGAAATGCTTCGATATAATCCTTGAGGGACACCGGTTGATCAGATCCATTTCTTAATTCAGCACTTCCTCTTTCATGAGTACCCAGCCAGAATTCAGCATAAGTTTCACCCTTTTTTACAGGAATATTAAGCAGTTTTGGTAAGTAATAATATCCACCCCAGGCGTAGTGCTGCACTTTCCCTGTCACGGGCAACACCCGATCTTTACTCAGTTCCATATTTTTCATTAGTGGCTCAAAGTAAAGCAAAAATGGCCGCACACAATGAATTTGGAAAAGCCGGTGAGCAAATAGCCGTGGATTGGCTGGCGGAAAGAGGATTTCATCTGATTTCCCGGAACTGGAAATCTGGCCGCTACGAACTGGATATTATCGCCAGCCGGGAGGGTGTATTGCATTTTATCGAAGTAAAATCAAGGCATGACGACCTATTTGGCAAACCAGAGGACTGGGTAAGCTGGAAAAAAGGCAAACATATGTTGTCGGCGGGGGTAGCGTTTCAGGAAAAATATCCGGTCTGGGTACAGATTCAATATGATATCCTCGCCATTCTGCTGATGCCCGACGGCAAACGCGATGTCTTTTTTATAGAAGATGTATATTGGTGGTAATGAGTCAGTCAACTATCAGCCGCCAGGAAATCATACTGAAATACAAGCAGAACATACTGGAACATGATTCCGCCATCCGGAAATTAAAAGAAGAAAAAAAATGGATTGCCGTTGCCCGTCTTATTAGCGCGCTCACGGGCTTTGGCTTAGGCTGGTATTATTGGCCCGCGTCATTTCCCGTTATTTGTGTTATCGTCCTCTGCGCATTCAGCCTGACCTATTTCATTTTCCTTGATACAGACAAATCCTTAGCTATCGGAAACCTGGAACGCCTGATTCTGGTGAACAGGCATGAAACGGATGCCATGCAACATGAACTTAGTGGATATGATAATGGAAACATGTTCTTAGAACCGGCACATGCCTATGCTTCAGACCTAGATTTGTTCGGTGAATCTTCCTTATATCAATGGATGAGCCGCTGCCATTCTGATCAATCCAAAGAACTCCTGGCCTTCAGTTTAAAAAATCCGGAAACACCAGAACTGATAATAAAAAAACAAAAAGCAGCAAAAGAACTTGCGGAGAAACAAGAAAGCTGCCAGCAGTTTCAATCGACAGCTATGGCTAACCCGCTGACCTATGGCACGGAAAAGAAACTTTTAAACTGGTTATCCTATCCGGTTATCGGTTACGAAAGTCCCTTCTGGAGATGGTTCCAATATGTATATCCCGTTTTCCCGGCCGGTATCTTTACTTTGTATATTCTGGACAGGATTTCCGTAAATTCCATTTTACTAAGTCTCGCCGGATTTTATATTTTCCATTTCCTGGTCTGTAGAAAGATTTTACCTGAGTTCGCGCATTTATTGAATATAGAACCGGAAATGGCTGCGATGGGCGAGCAACTTAACTGGATAGAAAAAGAAAAATTTCATTCATCTTATCTGATATCCCTGCAAAACAGGCTTAAACCTTCCGGTTATGCATCCGCTTCTGCATCCATCCGGGATTTCAACAACATATTGAAAAAAATTAACTGGCGGGCAAACCTGCTTATAAACGCAGTCTTGCAATTATTTTTTATCTGGGATCTGCGGCTCATACTTTTGATGAATGCATGGAAAAAGAAAAACCAGCATCATATTTCACAATGGATCAAATCCATTGCGGAAATGGAACTGTCCATCAGCGTGGCCTCCCTGACACACAATGAACCGGACTGGTATTTCCCGGAAGTAGATGAAAAATATTTTCATTTTGAATCTTGCGCATTAGGTCATCCACTGATACCCGGGGAGAACAGGGTAACCAATAATTTTTCTCTGGAAGGACCCAGAAAAATCGCGCTCATTACCGGATCCAATATGGCCGGGAAAAGCACTTTTCTGCGAACAATCGGCACCAATATAGTGCTGGCGCTTATGGGTTCTCCTGTTTGTGCAAAGATGATGAAACTGAGCAGCGTGAAACTCATCAGCAGTATGCGGGTAGCCGATAACCTGGCTGAAAACACATCCACTTTTTATGCTGAGTTAAAAAAGCTGGGATACATAATCGAAGCGGTTAACCGGAATGAGCATGTTTTTATTTTATTGGATGAGGTGTTACGGGGAACGAATTCTACAGACCGCCATAAAGGCACACGTGCCCTGGTCAGGCAACTGATTAGACAAAATGCCGTCACCCTGATAGCAACCCACGATACCGATCTCGCTCATTCGGAATCTTCAGATATTTCTGTGTCCAACTATCATTTTGAAGGAAAAATCCTGAATGATGAACTGTATTTTGACTACAGGATCAAAAATGGCGTATGTGAAAGTCTTAATGCTACCACCCTCATGAAAAAAATAGGTATTCATTTTGAGGATTGATATATTTACGCAAACAGAGAACAGCACTCAATCAGCTCCATGACACCAAATACTGTCAATCTCCGGTCGTTTAGAAACCTCGTATCCAGAAATAAAAAACGTTTGAGGGGTTTTCTCCACCGTATGGAAAAGAAAGCACCTGGAAACCTGCGTCTGATTACCCTGGAAGCCAATGAACTTGCCTGGGCAAAAACGGATTGCAGGGATTGCGCGAATTGCTGCAAAACCATGTCGCCGACTTATTCCCAAAGAGATATAACCCGCATTTCAAAATACCTGGGTATGACCCGGAAGGCTTTCACGGATAAATGGCTTTACAAAGACCGGGATGGCGACTGGATCAATAAAAAGCAACCCTGTCAGTTCCTGGATTTAAAAACCAATCTCTGTGGTATTTATGAAGTGCGTCCGCGCGATTGTGCAGGCTTCCCGTATCATGGCACGAAAAAAATTATTGAATACGGACATATGTTTCGGCAGAACGTGGAATTTTGCCCCGCAACCAACCGTCTCGTCGAAATTATGCAGGAAGGTATCCGGGAAGGCACGTGGTCGATAAAATAATTCATCATGTGGACGGCTGAAAAAAAAGGATTCAAAGCCTGGCTGCAGCTGGAAAAATCACTTTCCGATCATTCGGTGGAAGCTTATTTGCGGGATATAGAAAAACTGACCCAGTTCATAACCATTCAACATTCCGGATCTGCCATCGAACAGATCATTTTATCCGATTTGCAATCCTTTTTGAAATGGATCGGCGGATTGGGTATGACCGCCAGTTCTCAATCCCGGATCATCTCCGGCATCCGTTCGTTCTTTAAATATTGCCTGCAGGAGAACCTGATTAAGAATGATCCAACACTTCTTTTAGAAACACCCAAACTCCGGCGAAACCTGCCCGATTTTCTCAGTGTGGACGAAATAAACCGCATCATACAGGCAATCGATCTAAGTAAACCTGAAGGCGAAAGGAACCGTGCAATCCTGGAAACCATGTACAGTTGCGGGTTACGGGTTTCCGAACTGGTAAATCTCCGGTTGTCCGGTCTCTATCCCGACCTGGGTTTTATTAAAGTAATCGGGAAAGGTGATAAGGAAAGACTCATCCCCATTGGAAATACTGCCTTAAAATTTATTGCGATATACCGTAATCAGGTTCGTGTACATATGACTGTTAAAAAGGGAAGTGAAGATATTCTGTTTTTGAACCGGCGGGGCGGCGGACTTACCAGACAAATGATTTTCATTTTATTAAAAGATCTGGTGCAGGTAGCTGGTATAAAAAAAACTGTTTCCCCGCACACATTCCGTCATTCATTCGCAACCCATCTTGTGGAAGGCGGAGCAGACCTGCGCGCGGTACAGGAAATGCTGGGTCATGAAAGCATTACCACTACGGAAATATATACCCACCTGGACCGTGCTTACCTTAGGGAAACCCTGCAAAAATTAAAACCGCAATTAAGGGCCATTAATAAATAATAATTAAAAATTAATAATTAATATTTAACATTAAGGTAATGACCCCTTCAGACTTTTAGGACCCGTTTT
>JBGPBW010000276.1:0-6116 GCA_041481385.1 Puia sp. | reverse complement strand
TTGGGGTTTCCGGGAAACCTGTAACTTGCGCAATAATCTGGTTATGTTTCCGTTGGATAAACCGGAAGAGCATGTCTGGTCATATCAAAACTGCCCCGGGCAGGCATTGGATGACTTCCGCTATTGGAACTCACTAAAAACCAATTGATTAGCTATTGACAATTTTTACTCTCTAAAAGTTGAAATGATGCCGGAGACCGTATTTTACGGCCAGTATCATTTTGTGGTCAGTTCCTTTTAAAGCTAAATTAAATTACATGAAAAGACTGTTTTTCCGACTAACTGCCATGCTGTGTGGCCTGTGTTCTGTTTATTTCGTAAGTGCCCAGTCAGCAACCCAACCCCTGAACGTAACCACGACGGCTGTTCCTTTTCTACGGATATCACCAGATGCGCGTGCAGGTGGCCTGGGTGAAGAGGGTATTGCTACTTCACCTGATGCGAATTCCGCTTTTTACAATCTTTCCAAAACCCCGTTTTCCGAATATAAAACAGGAATCGGAGTCACTTATACACCCTGGCTTAAGGACCTTGGGTTGAATGATGTATACTTACTGGCAGCTACAGGTTATCACAAATTGAATGATAATGAAGCTCTTTCAGCATCCCTTAGATACTTTAGCCTTGGTAGCATTCAGTTTTCTGATATGCAGGGGGCAAGTTGGGGGGAAGGAAGGCCCTTTGAATACGCTTTTGATTTAGGTTATTCACGTAAACTTTCAGACAAATTCGCAATTGGTCTGACCATGCGATATATTTATTCAAACCTGACGCTGGGCGCTGTTCCGACAAATGGCAGCATATCAGCATACAAGGCAGGAACTTCTATTGCAGCGGATCTTTCACTCACTTACAAGAATGTAGCGGCAAACCAGGAAGGCTGGACGCTGGGTTTTGTTTTGTCAAACCTGGGCACCAAGATCGGATACACCAACGATGCAACGATTAAGGAGTTCATTCCTGCTAATATGGGCATTGGTGGAAACTATACCAAAGTGTTTGACGAACAAAACAAAATAAGTTTTGGTCTCGACCTGAATAAGCTTCTGGTGCCCGCTTATCCGGTAGCGGCGAATGGTGCTGATTCTGTAGATCAGGCGGCGATAGACGCTTATTACAGTCAGAGCGTTGTGAGTAGCTGGTTCAAATCTTTCAACGGTCAGTTTAATACCATCAATGCCTCTGTGGGAGCGGAATATACCTACAACGACCAGTTTGCCTTTCGCCTCGGTTATTTTTACGAAAGCAAGGAACAGGGCGGCAGACAATATTTTACCATGGGCGTGGGCTTAAAATACAACATGATCGGTCTGAATTTTTCCTACCTGATTCCTTCGGGATCTGGCATCACGAGAAATCCGCTGTCTAATACAATCCGCTTCGGGCTGGTATTTGATCTGGACGGACCACCAGTTGGTACTTCAACGAGTGGATCTGACCAATAATTTGAGAATTTGAAAATTAGGAAATTTGAAAATACATTTCCAATTTTCCAAATTTTCAAATTTTCAAATTTCTATCTATGTCTTACCGGATTGGTATTGGAACGGATTTCCATCAACTTGTTACTGGCAGGAGACTGTGGATCGGCGGCGTGGAGATCCCACACAACAGGGGTGCGCTTGGCCACAGTGATGCAGATGTATTACTGCATGCCATCTGCGATGCCCTGCTGGGTGCGCTGAGTCTGGGCGATATCGGGTCGCATTTTCCTGATACCGACATGAACCTCAAAGATATTGACAGCAAAATCCTGCTGGAAAAGACTTTTCATCTTATATATGAAAAACAATTCCGGATTGTCAATCTGGATACCATGATCTGTCTGGAGAAACCTAAAATTATGGCCTTTGTTCCGGGCATGCGGAAGATCATTTCGCAAATCCTTAAAATTGACCCGGAAGATATTTCCATCAAGGCAACTACTACAGAAAAACTTGGCTTTATCGGAAGGGAGGAGGGCATTATGGCCCAGGCTGTGGTATTGCTGACGAAAGCGGATTAGTTACCTTTGCGGCCATGCCCATTTCGGTTAAGATCATAAATCAATCGATATACCCATTGCCCGCCTATGCTACTTCCGGCTCCGCCGGAATGGACCTGAACGCAAATATTCCTGAAACAATTCGCTTACAGCCCATGGAGCGACAACTGATACCAACCGGTATATTCATTGAACTTCCTGCCGGATACGAAGCCCAGATCAGACCGCGAAGCGGACTGGCCCTCAAACAGGGAATTACCTGTCTGAATTCACCCGGCACGGTAGATGCTGATTACAGGGGAGAATTAAAAGTCATCCTGATCAATCTTTCCAGCGCAGTACAAATGATTCATCCGGGCGACCGCGTTGCTCAAATGATAGTGAATAAGATTGAAAAAGTAGAATGGCAGGCCGTTTCTGAATTAAATCAGACGGTGAGAAATGACGGTGGATTCGGACATACGGGGAAATTATGAAACTAATGCAGGAATTTGTTGTGAAGCTTAATACAGCTCCTGGAAAAAAATAGAACAGAATTTTGAATATGAAAATTAATGGCGGAAAATATTTGAAATTGATCTTTGGATTATTGACGATCGTTTTCATAGGAATAGGAGAAATCTCCTGCCGCTCTACAAAAAAGATTACAACAGCGATAAGCAAAAAAGATACACTGCAGGTAAAAACAGATACTACGCTTGTTACGGCTGAAGACCTTCACGAGGACTCTTTGAAAACGATCAGACAACTGTACAACCATATCCTGGCCAGCAGGATAGACTGCCGGACTTTTTCAGCGAAAATGAAGGTGCATTATGAAGGAAGTGACGGGAAGGATTACGAATTCACTGCGTTTATCCGGTTGCAGAAAGATAAGATAATCTGGATCTCAATTAATGCACTGCTTGGCATCGAAGCCTTCAGGGCCCTCATTACACCAGACAGCGTAAAAGTGCTTAACAAACTCGATAAAGTTTATCAGTTAAGGTCCGTTACTTATATTCAGGAAATGAGCCATCTGCCATTTGATTTTAAAACCCTGCAGGCCATTGTGCTTGGAAATCCCATTTATCTGGACAGTAATATTCGTTATTATCGTAAGGATGCTCAGGGAATATCCCTGTTAAGTGTTGGGCCTGCATACAGAAATTATATAACACTCAATAACGACCTGAGCATAAAGCACAGCATTTTGGATGATGTGGATCCTATGCAGGCCCGCTCCTGTGATATCAGTTACGGTCAATATGAGAAAGTGGATTCGACCTACTTTTCAGCTTACCGTAAAATTGTAGCGTCGGAAAAAGGAAGACTGGACGTGGAGCTGAGTTTCAATAAATATTCTTTTAACGAGAATTTAAACTTTCCCTTCTCCATCCCGAAAAATTATAAACGCAAATAAAGCGTTATACAGTAACTTCATCGCGAACCCATCACGCATATGCGCAAACTGGTATTCCTGTTTAGTATAATCCTTTTTTCGGTTATGAGCTGCCTCGCTCAGGCGCCAAACCAGAGTCGCAGTGATCTTGAAAAAGAGCGGGCTTCGATCCAGAAAGAAATCGAAGATGTAAAACGTTCACTGGATATCACCCATAAAAATCGGAAACAGACACTGGGACAATTGGCATTGTTGCAAAAGCGATTGCGTCTGCGTCAGGCAGCCATCGCTAATATTAACCAGCAATTGAATTTTATCCAGCAGGATATGAACAACTCCTGGCAGGAAATCATCAAACTGAAAAAAGAACTTGACACGCTGCGCAAACAATACGCTGAAAGTGTGGTATATGCTTATGAGAACCGGACGAATTACGATTACCTGAATTTTATTTTTGCAGCCGGTAATTTTAATGACGCGGTCAAACGGGTTGAATACCTGAAATCCTATCGGGCTTATCGCGAACAACGCGCTGAAAATATACTGCAAACGCAGACCCTTCTGCAAAATAAGATCGATGGCCTGAAAATAAAACGTATCGAAAAAGATGAGGCCCTGCAAAAGCAAAACAAGGAAAGGCAGGTGCTGGAAGTGGAAAAAAAGGAAAAAGACCAGGTCGTGGAGCAGTTACAGAGCCATGAAAAAGAATTGAAAAAGGAAATGAATGCCAAACAGCGCCAGGATCAGAAACTGGGTAATGCGATTGCAGCTGCGATAAGGCGGGCCAGGGAGGAAGCCATCAGGGAGGCGAAGAAGAAAGCCACGGCTGATGCAGCAATAAATGCAGCCGGGGTCATTTCCGAGAAAACAGATATCGCAAAAAATAAAACCAACCCGGCGGGTACAGGTACCATGCCCTCCAATATTAAACCAGCCGTAAAGACGGCTGCACCCACGGTATTTGACACCCGCGCTGATGTGGCATTGTCAGACAATTTTGAAAAGGATAAAGGACACCTTCCATGGCCGATAGCCTCAGGAACCATTGCCATGCGTTATGGTCCCCATGAGTATATCAAAGGGATTGTGCATAATAATCAGGGGATCACTATTGAAGCGGCTCCAAATTCTTCGATAACCGCGGTATTTGATGGTCAGGTCCAAAATGTATTTAATGTGGGGGACGTTACGGCTGTTATGATTCGCCACGGAAAATATTTTACTACTTATTGCAATCTGTCTACTGTAGCCGTTTCGAAAGGAGAAATGGTGAAAACAGGGCAGTTGATTGGAAAACTGGCTGAAATTGGTCAGCTTGAATTTGTACTTTCTGACGAAAAAGATCGTCTGTTCGATCCGGAAAAATGGCTGAGAAGATAAATTTCAGATTTTTTCCGGAGTAAATCGTTTAGCCTGGGTTTTGATGAGAAACCGGTCATACAATTTCTCATATATAGGCACGATATGGTGAATATCGAATTTTTTCGCCTGCTCAGCGGCGTTTGCCTTAAATATCTTTAACGTGTCGTCATTTTCGAGAATAGCTATTGCATTCAGACTCATGGAATCCACATCACCGACTGCACTCATAAAGCCGGTTTTTCCCTGGATATTTATTTCAGGTAATCCGCCCGCATCTGAAGAGATCAGCGGAACACCTGCAGCCATTGCTTCCAGGGCGGCCAATCCGAAACTTTCGTATTCTGAAGGAAGAATAAACAGATCAGAAACGGCAAGAATCTCTTCGATCTGCTCCTGTTTTCCAATGAACCGTATATCATCATAAATGCCCATTTCCCGGCTCAGGATTTCGGCATCATGACGATCGGGACCGTCACCTACGAATAATAATTTCGCCGGAAGTTTTTTCCTAATCTCTTCAAAAATCTTCACTACATCCATGACTCTTTTGATCTTACGGAAGTTAGATGCATGCACCACAATGCGTTCATTATTGGGTGCGATTACTTTTCGGAAAGGATCGATCGCTTTCTTGCTAAAACGGTTCAGGTCGACAAAATTCGGAATCACTTCGATTTCCTTCTTGATATCAAATATATCATAGGTTTCATCCCGCAGATTTTCCGAGACAGCAGTAATCGCATCGCTTTCATTGATGGAAAAGGCAACGACAGGCGCCAGGGTTTTGTCTCTGCCGACAAGTGTGATATCTGTTCCGTGTAAAGTTGTAATGACAGGTATCGTAATTCCCTGGGTGGCCACAATCTTTTTTGCCATATACGCTGCAGAGGCGTGTGGTATGGCATAGTGTACGTGCAGGAGGTCGAGCTGGTTATTAATGATCACGTCCACCATTGTACTGGACAAAGCGGTCTCATAAGGCGGATAATCGAAGAGGGGATATGATGTAACCCGCACTTCATGATAAAAAATATTGGCATTGTATTCGGTTAGTCTTACGGGTTGCTGGTAGGTAATAAAATGTACCTGGTGACCTTTATCGGCAAGCGCCTTTCCCAGTTCCGTTGCCAGCACACCACTACCGCCAAATGTTGGATAACAAACGATTCCTATCCGCATGAACTGTTTTTTAATGAACGAAGTTAATCAGTTTTTAGAGAGCTTCATAAGAACTACGCAATACTTATCTTAGCGGAAAATAACAGATATGCGTTGGTTTTTGTTTGGTTCTTTATTTTTTTTTGTTTGCCGGTTCTGCACAGGCACAATCTGATTCCGTAGCCATAAGAAAAATTGCGGATGAAATTTTCCGGCACAGCAACGCTTATA
>JBGPBW010000275.1:0-6119 GCA_041481385.1 Puia sp. | reverse complement strand
TCATGCTTATAATATATCTGGGTGATGTTTTCCAATTCGGGAAAATCATTGCGCATTTTTGGCACAATGGCCATAGATATATTTGAATTGAAATCAATAGCATTTAACGTGACCCGGTAAGTGCGGTCGGCCTTCTTACTGAAGCTGTCATATCCCAGTTCGTTTCTGACGATCAGAAAAATCGCGAGGCAGGATGCGACACTCAGACTTAATCCCGCGATGTTAAGAAAAGTAAAACTCAGGTTTCGGCGCATACTCCGAAACGCGCTGGTGAAATAATTTTTAAACATGTCTGACGGGTTTACGATCGAATGAAAGATAGGAACAGTATGCCTTCAGCAGATCCAAGAATATACCAATCCGGTAAAACATTAACAGCCAACTAATTGTGTCAACTACATGAATTTAGAACCGTCCGTTTTTGAAACAGCATTGTACGCTTAATGTCAGGTTCCGGAAACTCCTGTTAACGTCTGGTTATACGGTTTTACTATTATCGGGATCTATGAGTCGGCAAACACTACCAGAGTTTGTGTTGTGTGTTACCAAATTTTTAAGCCCTTGGATTCTATATTAAGAAAATATGTTCGGGTGATCATTCACAACCCATATCTTTTATATTTTAAATGAACATCAATCAAACGGTTAAGAAAATAAATGAAAATTCAATTCTGAAGATTCTGTCGGAATTCTGAATTTGAAATGAACTGATTGTTACTTATCCCTTACGCTATTATTAACATTGATTTAGTGGACTTTTTTCAAAGGGTATTGGTCCAATTTTACATCTGGACTAGCTGATGATGAAATACCTTTTTTTCCCTTTCTTTTTATTTATTGCCACAGCGGGTTTCTGCCAGTCTTCTGAAATAAAAGGCCAAGTGGCGAGCCGTCGCAACAGGGAAATGCTGACAGGCGCTTTTGTCAGCTGCACGGGCAGCGGTCACCATTTCAATACGACCACTGATCCGGACGGCGAGTTTAGATTCAGGAACATACCCATGGGTCCTTATGACATCACGATAGAATATGTGGGTTATACCACATACCAGACCCATGTGGATCTGGCTGACAATAAAAAAATTGAATTGACCATTCAGCTGGAAGAACATAGTAGGGAGCTCAGCACGGTTCAGGTCTACGGAAAAATAAATCAGGAAGATCAAACGGGAGCTATTCAAAAAGAGAAACACAGTCCCAATATCGTTAATGTCATCTCAGCCCAGGCTATGGAGAGGTCGCCGGATATTAACGCAGCAAATGTATTGCAAAGAATGAGTGGGCTGACCATTCAACGCAATGGGGGCGCCGATGAAGCCTATCCCATTATCCGTGGACTGGATCCACGGTATAATAACACGCTGATCAACGGTATTAAAATTACAAGCCCCGACGACAAATCCCGATATGTGCCGCTCAATATTGTTCCTTCTGATTTGTTGGGAAGCATCGAAGTCAGTAAGACCCTGACGCCGGAAATGGAGGCAGATGCCATTGGCGGAACCGTGAATCTGGTGATGAAAGATGCACCGAACCGGGAAACATTTAGAGTGCTCGCCTCACTGGGTTACAGTGCCATTTTTTTTCAGCGAAAGTTTACGACGTTTTCCAAAAATGATATCCAGCAAAAAAGTGTAATCGAAAAAAACGGAAGCAGTTATGTTGCACAACCCGGGGATTTTAGCCGGTCCAACCTGGATTTTACCGAAGTCCAGCCGGGCCCCAATACAGTTGCGACCATTGTTTATGGCAACAGGTATTTTAATCAGAAACTCGGATTCATGGTCGCCGAGAGTTTTCAAAACCAGTATTACGGCAGTAATTCGGTCTTTAAGCAGGCGGCACCAGACATCCATGCGAATGGCGCTCCTACTGTTTCAGACTATGCCAACCGGACGTTCTCCACGCAGCAACTCAACAACGGGTTGACCATTCACCTGGATTATGCATTTAACGACCGCAATAAAATCACACTCACCAACATTTTGCTTTACACGGGAATTGCACAGGCCAGACTGGTTATCGATACTGCCATTCTCGGTGGAAACGGCGGCCGTACGGTGCCGGGAACAGGTCCGGTTTCGACAGACTATACCTCACTCACCAGCCAACAAATCCTGGAAAATGTGAAACTGGATGGCAAACACATTTTATCCAAACATTTTCTTTTCGACTGGGTTGGCATTTTTTCCTATGCTGCGAAGAGAGTGCCTGATCTGGCTGATCTCTCACTCAATAAAAAAATTGATACCGTACATACCGACGGTGATATTCACGGGCCGTATCAGTATGTAACCACACCGAATTATTTTGATGCCATCACCCGGATCTGGCAGCATAACCAGGATATGGATTTCAGTGGAATGTTCAACCTCAGTTATCGCACAGCCCTTTCTGACCGAAACACATTGGAATTCAGGATTGGCGGTCTTTACCGCCATAAGATCCGCTATAATATCCAGGATGAATATGATCTCAAGCCCACCACCACCAGCGCCGGTATCAAACAACAGTTCACAGATATTTATAAAGCGCAATGGATCGTTTATAACAGCAGCGGAACATACGATTACGATAAGAATAAATACCAGGTATATGAAAATATAACGGCAGGATATGGCGAGGCTAAAATATTCACACCTGTTTTGGATGCCGTTGGTGGTGTCCGAGTGGAAAAAACGGCTCAGGGTTATACTTTAAATACTTTTTATCCCACCGGAATCAACGGGATCAATAAAACCTATACGGATATCCTGCCAAGTGCTAACCTGAAATTCAAACTTAATCCGAAGACAAATCTCCGGGTCACTTATTACACTGCGATTGCCCGGCCAAACTATTATGACCTGGTGCCCGCTGCCCGCCTGAGTACAACCTCTGCCACTGTAACAGAAGGAAACCCTTACCTGTTGCATACAACGTCTAACAATTATGATATCCGGTATGAACTCTATCCGCACGAAGATGAACAGCTATTCGCCGGCATCTTCTATAAAAAACTAATGAATCCGATTGAATTCGCTTACATCTCCGGAACAAACTATAAGCCCACCAATACGGCGGAAGCAACAGATTATGGAATCGAACTGGCTTTTACAAAGTATTTTGGTCGTTATTTTGGAATTACCGGAAACTACACCTACCTGAATTCAAGTACCACTTCAGTCAAGTCATATTATGACATACCAAACAACTATGTAAATGCCGACACACTGGAGAAGAGAACTTTACAGGGACAAACTGATCATACCCTAAATATTTCACTTTTATACAGGAACAAACAAAGCAACTTTTTTGCCGAACTGGCATTCCAGTACATCGGCCGTTCCATCGGCCTGGTATATCCCATTTACGGTTACGACTATTACCAGCAGCCCCAGGCCAATCTTGCATTCTCCGCGGAGAAAAGTCTAAGGAACAGACATTTTACTGTTTTTACCAAATGGAACAATCTGCTCAATACCCCATTTAAATATCAGATTAATAATATCCTGGTGTCCAGTGAAGTCACACAGTTCAATTTCAGCTTTGGTATCCGATACGAGAATTAAAAAAATAAAATAAAAAAAATGAAAACAATTAAGCTTTGCACGATCATCGCAGTCATCGCAGCAGCGATTTCGTCCTGTTCGAAAAGCAATAAAGAAACAACAAATGTGATCACGCCGACCGTGCCTGCATCAAATCCGATCAGTCCCGGAAATATTTCCGGATTTGCAAAAGGGACGCTGACAACCGGCAATACATATACAATCACCGGCGACCTGACAATAAAACTGGGTGATACCCTGGCTTCACAGCAGGGCGTTACCGTAATCGTAACAGGCGATGCACAAATTAATGTGCAGGGTGTGCTGCTCCTCGTAGGAACATCAGACCAGCCGATATCCTTTAACTCAGATTCCAAACAACCAGGGTCATGGGGAGGTTTCCAGTGCGACAGTGCACAGGCGGTCACCATCAAATGGACACATGTTGACAACACCGGTGGTCCCGATCCATCCGGAGGTCCAAGAAAATCAGTCTTTGTAAGTGCGCCGATCAATGTGGACATTGAGGATTCTTGGTTTACGAATGGACAGGACGATCTGATCAGGATTGGCAATAGTGCCCATGTAACGATCCTGCGTAACACGATCACCTGTTCGGGCTCAACAGACGGAGAGGCCATTAACCTAAAGACCGGCGTGACCGGTGATGTGGCCTATAACGTGATTTACAGCCAGGCCGGTACCGGGGTCAAACTCGAAACCAATGACGTCGTTCCGATTCCACAGACCATCGTGAATGTATATAACAATACCCTGGTAAGTAATGGATGGAGAAGGGGTCAGGCTGAACCGGGACGCGGCGTTTCACTGGGCGTAAATGCCCGTGGTAACGTCTACAATAATATTATGGTGAACAACTATCAGGGACTTGAAATATTTGTGGACGCCGATACCTTAAATACAAAATATGGCAACAATTTATTTTATGCTACTCAGGACACTTATGCGGATACAACAGGTGGTGGAAATCTGAGCATCTCTATCCGCGCCAACTTTTACCCCAGCGATGGTGTGGGCAAACCGCAGCCCACAGATTTGATCTCTACGGCTGTTGGCAACCAGGATCCCATGTTCAAGAGTTACGACGGTAAAGTAGCTACTCCAAATGGTGCGGCAACCTCCAATGATTATCATTTACTGGCAGGCTCTCCTGCGCTCGGAAAAGGAAACGCCCAGTACAACAATGATATTGGCGCATATACTTCGGACACCAAGGGAAATAAACATTAATCCGTCTTGATAAATATTCCAGGATGAAATATCTGCTTTTTATATTTCTGGCCGCCTGCCTCAGCCAAATGCCGGTACGTGTATCGGCTCAGGCGGTCGGAAATTTTGAACTCTATAAAAAAATATCCGTTCCCGGCAACGGCGGATATGATTATCTGAAGATCGACACCCTGAACAATCGCCTCTATGTTTCTCATGGTACCAATGTTACGGTGATTGATTTAAAATCTGAGGAGATTGTCGGTAGCATCGATCAAATGACGGGCGTGCACGGGATCGCCATCGCGCCGGAATTTCAAAAAGGATTTATCAGCGACGGCAAGGCAAATGCCGTCGTTGTTTTTGACCTGCAGACTTACAAAGTGATCAAAACGATTCCGATCACCGGTAAGGATCCGGACGCCATCATGTATGATCCTTTTTCTAAACAGGTATTCACCTTTAACGGAGACAGCCATGATGCTTCCGTAATTGATGCGTCAACAATGGTTCAGACAAAATCGATTCCGCTCGGGGGGACACCCGAGTTTGCCGTTTCTGACGGCGCCGGGAAAATTTATAATAATCTCGAAGACAAAAGCCGGATGAATGTGATCGATTCGAAAAATGCAACGGTCCTGAACAGCTTTTCACTCGACCCTTGTGGCGGACCAACAGGGCTCGCCATCGACTTTCCCCACCAGCGGTTGTACACGGTATGCCGGAAGAACAAGGGAATGACCGTTGTTGAAATTCCATCCGGGAAACTGATCACGACCATTCCAATTGGCGCGGGCGTAGACGCGGTTTCTTATGATCCGGGTACGGGACTGATCATATGTTCCAATGGCGATGGTACAGCAACCATCATTCACCAGGACGGTCCGGACCAGTATGCCGTTATTCAAACACTCACTACACAATGGCGTGCGAAAACGCATGCCTACGATCCGCAGACAAAAATGATTTACTTTAGCGCATTTGATCTCCAGTCCGACAATAAAACGCGCATTCCCGATAGTTTTAAAGTGTTGGTATATAAAATGAACCCATGAAATGGATCCGGATTTTTCTCTTCGTTCCTTTTTGTTTTTGTCTGAATCCTGTGAACGCGCAAAAACCGCAAAAAGAAAATTCGGGAAAAGAAAAAGCAGATAAAGACGATCCAGGGATAGTTTTGCCTTTATTGGTCCGCGGTCCCTATCTGCAGCAGGCAACACCAAATAGTATACTCCTACGGTGGCGCACCGATGCGCTCTGCAGAAGCCGGGTGCGTTTCGGAAAGGATCCGGCTGTGTTGAATGACGAGGTCACGGATTCGGCATTGGTTACCGAGCATAAAGTTTTACTCAGGACGTT
>JBGPBW010000274.1:0-6138 GCA_041481385.1 Puia sp. | reverse complement strand
CACCTCGATGTCGGTTCGTCACATCCTGGGGCTGGAGAAGGTCCCAAGGGTTCGGCTGTTCGCCGATTAAAGTGGCACGTGAACTGGGTTCAGAACGTCGCAAGACAGTTCGGTCCCTATCTGTGATGGGCGTAAGAAAATTGAGTGGACATGACCTTAGTACGAGAGGACCGGGTCGTACGTACCGCTGGTGTATCTGTTGTGCCGCCAGGTGCAGTGCAGAGTAGCTATGTACGGACAGGATAAACGCTGAAAGCATCTAAGCGTGAAACCTACCACGAGATGAGTTTTCTTTTAAGGGTCGTCAAAGACTATGACGTTGATAGGCTACAGGTATAAAACTGGTAACAGTAAAGCCGAGTAGTACTAATTGCCCGTATGCTTTAATTTTTTTTATTTTCTGTTTCGACAGTGAAATAAAAAATAACATAATATTCCTGTTACAACTCCCAATATGCAATTTATTAGGCGTGAAGCTTGAGGCGTGAGGCCTAAAGCATTCGCCAGGGCCTTAGGCATTAAGCCTTATGCCTTCAGCTTTTTATGGTGGTTTTTCCAAGGGTGTTCACCTCTTCCCATTCCGAACAGAGAAGTTAAGCCCCTTATGGCCGATGGTACTGCACCACAATGCGGGAGAGTAGGTAGCTGCCATATTTATTGAAGCCTCGTCTGAAAAGACGGGGCTTTTTTTTGTCTATTATTTTACATGACCAAGGCCTGATTTTTTTAATGTGGTGAATGTCGAATTGTGGACATGAGAGAAAGTGTAAAGGAAATGTGGGAATGATTATAGCGTGTTTGGCGCTTTCAAGAACATTTCGAAATGTTTTTTCATCGCCACAGGATAATCGGACAACGCAATTTGCGAATCTATAATTTCAGGGTGCCAGAGTTTTTCCCATTCAAAACTAAAATATCCCGGATATTGATTTCTATATAACAAATCAATGGCTTTGAATATCGGTACGATACCCGTACCCAGTAACACATATTCTTCTTTATCATTCTCTATCTTTAAATCTTTGATATGTGTGTGATGTATGTAGGGTTTAAGCACCGCATATACCTCATCCGGCGGTTCTTTGGTAGCGATCCACATATTGCAGACATCCCAAACCAGACCCACATTCGGCATGGCTGCTCCTTCCATTACGGTCATCAAATCCTTTTTATAAATCAATTCGCCGTGAGACTCCAGTAAAACGGTTACACCGGTTCCGTTTGCATATTTTCCCAGTTCGCGCAGACCGTCAATAATTAAATTGAGCGATTCCTGCCGGTCCCTGTCTTTGGGTAGTTGATTGGGAAAAACACGAATGTAAGGGCAGTTGAGCTGGCTGGCCAAATTGATAAAGCGTTTTCCCTCATCCAGATTTTTGTTTCTTTCTTCTCCTTTTGCAAAATGAAGTGCACAGGAAGAACCCAGGTCAACAAAAACAAGCCCCCGGTCTTTCATTTTTTTCATCGTTACCGTTATGGCTTCGGAATTGGAAAACTCCGGGACCTTAGTCAAATCCATCTCACGCAAAATTCCCCTGACTTCAATCCCTGTATAATGATTGTCTTTTGCAAAATCGATGATTTTGTCAAATCCCCAGTCTGGACATCCGAGCGTAGAAAAGGAGAGTTTGTAAAAATCCGCGGCCGGCATATTCCTTTTAATTCCGGGCAGGAAAGCAAGGAACGGAATACTTGCAATGAAATGCTTTCGGGTAATTGTTGTTGGGATGCCCATTTCCATTTATGAAATGTAAGCTTTTTTTTAAAACGTTCAGCTGTAAAGCAGTTGAACTAATCTACCGTAAGCAAAAGAAGTTTTCGCATCTTCAGCTGGTTGATCACGAAAATGCAGATAACGACGAAAAGGATACAGACCAGGGCTTCTGCCACCAGCATATGTTTGCTGTTGTATTTATCGTGTGCCCAGCCATCAAATGTAGTCATATACACAACCGGAAGATTCCCAAGAGATGAAAGCAAAGCATATTTTGTAGACTCATTTTTTTTGCCAATTGCGTAAAGGATTACAGCCCGACGGCTCCTTTCAATGCGATTGGCCATTATATCACCAACGGGTACCAATACCAAATTGGCTGCTACCTGTGAAATGAAAACAATAATGGTCAGTAAAATAATTTCCCTGTTAGTGAAAGGTGTGACGCTAAATAATATGATAGAAACAGAAGAAGTCAGCGAGCCAATCCAGTACCATTTCCTCAAACTGAGCGTGAGGTCTGTAACAGGGCCCCATAAAAATCTCCAGAGACTTGCCGAGACACCAAGGGCTACAATGTTTGCTGTATGGGCTACAGAAAAGCCATTTTGAGTAAGCAGGTAGGGCAGGGTTACGGATGCAAATCCAAAACTGATGCCAGCGGGTAATACCAGGAAAAGAATATAAAGAGGTCTGTTATAAATGGGCTGGGGCAATTCAGGCAATTAGTATAACAATATAGGAATTTCAGTTGATTATTATCAATTTAATGAAATAGCGTGGTGAAGTTTCCGGAATGATTCATTCACCAGGAAGATTTTTATAACTTGAATAAATATAGGTCATGGCTGGTTTGCACTACGACCTTTAACTTTAATAACTATGAATAGACTACTGCATTTAAAACATTGGCAGCTTTTTCTTCTCTTTTTTGGAATCCCCATCATTTTACAACTGATTTTCATGGTGAGGATCGTCACAAGTCATAATCCCGGCGTTGGGTTCTTTATGTTTCCGTTGATAATGGTTGTTTATATGGGTTTATTCTTTGGATGGTTTTATGCACTCGGGACGAACCTGCATAAAAAATTGCCGCCAACAATACATATGAATTTGAAGATATTTAAATTATTCATGCTGGTACCCGTCTTATATATTTTTACTCTTGCTGTATTCATGTTCTCGCTGTTCAGCAGGTTAATAGCACACCATAGTTCATTTAATCCGGGTTGGATGGGTTTGATTGTCCCCATCCATTTATTTTCCATGTTTTGTATCTTCTATTGTCTGTATTTTAATGCCAAGTCCCTGAAAGCGGTGGAATGGCAAAGACCTGTTACTTTCAGCGACTTTGCCGGTGAGTTTTTTTTAATCTGGTTTTTCCCGGTTGGTATCTGGATTATCCAGCCCAGAATAAACAAGCTTTTTGAGGAAGCAGAATAATATTCGTGTATTTAAATACGACTAATTTATTAACAGGTGACACCAATCAGCGAATGATCCTTTGTTTCCAGCAAAGAACTACCCATGAGGAATTCATCAACTTTCCGGGCACATTCCCTCCCTTCGCTGATCGCCCACACCACAAGTGACTGCCCGCGACGCATATCGCCGGCAGCGAAGATTTTTTCAACATTGGTCTGATAAGATTTTTCCGCTGCGCGCACATTACCTCGTTCATCCAGCTCGATACCCAGATCATTAATCAGTCCGTCCTGCTGTGGATGTACAAATCCCATCGCCAGCAACGCCAGTTCACAGGGCATTATCTGTTCTGATCCTGCTACTTCGACAAAACGCGCCGGCCTTCCGTCGTCAGTTAGTTTCCATTCCAGCTGGGCAATTTTTAAAGCTTTCAAATTGCCATTTTCATCACCAATAAACTCTTTGGTGGCCATAGCCCAATGCCTTTCGCAGCCTTCTTCATGGGAAGATGTCGTTTTCATGATCATGGGATAGGTGGGCCAGGGCATGAAGGCCGTTCTGTCTTTCGGTGGTTGTGGTAACAATTCAAATTGGGTGATCTGCTTAGCACCATGTCTGTTTGAAGTACCTACACAGTCGCTGCCGGTATCACCTCCACCTATGACGATCACATTTTTTCCGGTGGCAAAAATGTCTTCGCCATCAACCGCTATATTACCCACTC
The DNA here is from genome assembly GCA_041481385.1 of Puia sp. GTDB lineage: Bacteria > Bacteroidota > Bacteroidia > Chitinophagales > Chitinophagaceae > Puia. Next base: position 2,275 of record JBGPBW010000274.1, on the reverse strand, counting down.
TTTTATTTTGTTGTTTCAAATAATCCATGGCGAAATAAATTCCGTTCAGGTCCCGTCCGGGAACGGGCAGATCCCTTGGGATTGTAGATCCGCCAGTCAGTACAATGGCCTGATAATCGTGCATCAGTTCATTGATGCTCAGATCGACGCCCACATTGGTATTACAACGGAACAGTACGCCTTCCTGCTCCATAAGATGAATCCTCCTGTCGATGATCCATTTCTCCAGCTTAAAATCCGGAATTCCGTAACGCAATAAGCCGCCTGCCGCATCGTCCCTTTCGAAAACGGTCACACTGTGACCTGCTGAATTTAATTGGGCAGCAGCAGCAAGTCCCGCAGGTCCGGATCCAACAACTGCAATCTTTTTTCCGGTGCGGATATTGGGTTGTTTAGCTTTGACGAAACCTTTCTCAAAAGCAATTTCGATGATGTGTTTTTCAATTTCTTCAATCGTTACAGCAGGCTGATTGATACCCAGTACACAGCTTGTTTCGCAGGGAGCAGGACAAATCCTCCCCGTGAACTCGGGGAAATTATTTGTAGTGATCAGAATATCATAAGCATCCTGCCAGGCATTACGGTAAACAGCATCATTGAATTCCGGAATAACATTACCCAGCGGGCAGCCATGGTGGCAAAAAGGAATCCCACAATTCATGCAGCGAGCTGCCTGTTTGTTCAGTTGTTCGGGTTCGTAGAGATTTACAAACTCCTTATAATCTTTTCTTCTTTCCTGTACCGGCCGTTTTGACGGCAGTTCACGTTTATATTCCAGGAACCCGGTTGGTTTACCCATTGCTTTTTTCTTAAATGATTTGAATCAGGATTTGACGCCCGCGTGGGCTTTTTTTTCTGATAATACTTTTTTATAGTCTTTAGGAAATACTTTCACAAAATTGCGCAACTGGTTTTCAAAATCTTCCAGGACAAATTTTGCGACGGTGCTTCCGGTATATGTATGATGACGTGAGATCATTTCTTTCATGTCACGGAGGTCTGTTTCATCCAGGGGGTCCAGGTCGATCATCTCCATGTTACAGAGTGAAGCGAATTTTCCGTCCACATCATAAACATAAGCGATACCACCGCTCATGCCGGCTGCAAAGTTGCGGCCGGTAGAACCCAGGATAACCACTCTGCCGCCGGTCATATATTCACATCCATGATCACCGACGCCTTCTACTACAGCGTGTACGCCGGAATTGCGAACGGCAAATCGTTCTCCTGCTTTTCCACGAATAAATGCCTCTCCGGAGGTTGCACCATAAAAGGCTACATTTCCTATGATGAAGTTTTCTTCCGGTATAAATCCAGCGTCTCTTGCCGGATAAATGATCAGACGCGCGCCGGATAACCCCTTTCCAAAATAATCGTTTGCATCACCTTCGAGTTCGAGTGTTACGCCATGGGTATTGAAGGCTCCAAAACTTTGTCCCGCTGTGCCAGTGAGTTTGAAATGCAGGCTATCTGCAGGCAAACCTTTGCCCTTGAAGATTTTGGATATCTCATTGGAAAGAATGGTACCGATCGTCCTGTCGGTATTCTTTACTTTAAAGGATGCCGAAACTTTTTGTCCTGACTCGAGCGCTGGTTTAGCGGCTTCAAGTAATTTCCAGTCAAGCACTTCAGATAACCCATGGTCCTGATCTTCCATGTGATATGTACCGGTAGTGTCAGATGTTGGTTCCTTATAAAGGATTGGGGAGAGATTTAATTTTTTTGCTTTCCATTGTCTGTGGTGATCGCTCACTTCCAGGCATTCCACCTGTCCAACCATTTCATCAATTGTGCGAAATCCAAGTTCCGCCATGATCTCGCGCAGTTCGCGTGTTAGGAATTTAAAGAGGTTCACCACATGATCAGCATTTCCGGTAAATCGTTTTCTCAATTCCGGATTCTGGGTAGCGACCCCTACAGGACAGGTGTTCAAATGACATTTGCGCATCAGGATACAGCCTTCAACAACAAGAGCCGCAGTAGCGACGCCCCATTCTTCTGCACCGAGCAGGGTAGCGATAGCAATATCGCGGCCGGTTTTTAGCTGGCCGTCTGTTTGTAATACAACCCTGCTGCGTAATTTATTTTTAACCAGGGTCTGATGAGATTCGGCCAAACCCAGTTCCCAGGGAAGTCCGGTATGACGTATCGAACTGATAGGAGATGCACCGGTACCACCATCATGTCCTGAGATCAGGATCACGTCTGATTTTGCTTTGGCTACACCGGCGGCAATGGTGCCTACACCGGCTTTTGAAACCAGCTTCACATTTAT
>JBGPBW010000273.1:0-6151 GCA_041481385.1 Puia sp. | reverse complement strand
CAACCATATAATCCCAGTCCCAGTGTAAATGTATTGTACGAGGTGATTTCATTGCTGGTGAGTTGCTGGCCATCCTGGTAGTTAAATTCAAAACGGTGCCATTTGGGTTCAACCCGAAGATTGATCCAATCGGTAAACCGGTATCCAATGCCAAACCCTGTAGTCCAGGGCATATGCACTTCAACATTTTGTTGTTGCAGATCCGCAGGTAGTGTTGTGCCGCTGAAGGTCAGGCTCACCCCCTGTGAAAAATCAAAAATGAAACGGTCGTGGATATAATTGAATTCCACATTAAATCCGTGGGCTACAAACGGCTGGGATAATCCAAAAAGAATATTAACTCTTTTTTCCGTCTGCCAATCCTGTGCACGGGTATTCAGGCCAGACAACATAATCAGAAGAACATACAGGAGTTTTGTTTTGTGTATCATAATTTATTTTTAAAGATTAAGACACAAAACTGCCATAACGAAATGTCAAATCCGTTCACATTTGGTAAGAAAGAAATTAAAGTTGGCCTTCTTTTCTGATCCGGCTGAGCGACTGGGGTTTAATGCCCAGGTAGGAGGCAATATAGTATTGGGGAATCCGGTTGATCAGATGGGGTTTCTCTTTCATGAACTTATAGTAACGCTCTTTCCCGCTGAGCATGGCGAGGTCTGCACTATGCTGTGCGTTAGTCATAAAGGAGAGCTCAGTATAAAAACTTCTGAGCGCCATAAATTTCGGTTGCGCCTGAAAAAGTAATTGCATGTTGGCGGCAGATAACCTGAGAATGCGCATATCCTCCAGCGCTTTAATTCCCATATCGGAGGGAGTGCCCTGGCTGAAACTGGTAAGATAAGCGAGCCATTCCCCCTCCGGGGTAAAATCAACCGGAATTTCTATTCCATCGTGCAATCTGTAGTGCATCGCCAGACCGCTTCCAATGAACGCGACATGGTGGCTGACTTCTCCGAAATTCAGGAAGTGATCATTTTTTGCGATCGAGTCTTCCGTCAGATATTTTGCCATCAGGTCGATATCATCATTTGAAAACTTATCGACTAATTGTATTTTGCTGATCAGCTGCTGTATCACGATGAGGTTTGCGGCTCACAAGATAACTTTTATTCGTCAGGTATTCCCTGCCGGTTAACCGGTTTGCCGAGTTTTCATCGTGGGATGGCAGATAAATCAATGGGTATTTATTTGCATACCCCAGGATATGATCATAGGTTTTCTGTGACTTGACGAAATCAACATTGGAACCGCCAAATACATTTTCCGGTAATTGCTGATGTTTGTAAGAGACATCTCCGGCAAATAAGATGTGCTCCTTGTCTGTTTTTAATAACACAGAACTGTGGTGATGTGTATGCCCGGGAGTTGGCACGAGTAAAACATCTTCAGACTTAGTGATGGAATATGCCATATCAAAAAAATCGACCCGGTCATTTGAAAAATTGACCAACTCCGGACTAAACCATTTGGGATAAGTGGTCGGCAGATTGCCATAGGGTTTTCTGTATTCATTTTCATTGACAATGATTTCATTACCCGGGAAAAATCTTAAACCGTCGGTGTGATCCCCATGCAGATGGGTGAGTACCACTTTGGAAACCTGCTCCGGCCTGATGCCCAGCCTGTTTAATTGGGTGTCCAGTTCATCCTGCCTGCTGATTTTTCGTTTGTTGGCCATGGCTTTTAAACTCAGCCTTGTGCCCATCGATTCGTTTTTGTAAAAATCCTTATGACCGGAGTCAGCGATATCACCAGTATCTACCACTATAATTCCTTCGGGATGTTCAATCACCCAAACCCAGATGGGCATAAAATCAGCATAAGTACTACCTAAAACAATATTCAGTTTACTTAGGAAGCCCTGCCCTTTTTGCTTTAAGAAATTTTCCTTAACGGAAATCAATCCCGTTTGTATGGCATGCACTTTGACTTCCTTACCCTGGCTGAAAAAAACTGTTGTTTGAATTTCGTTGCCTGTTAAAATCCTGTTCATGGGAAAAATGTTTAAAAAATTAGTTATTTAAATATGATTGGATCAGATGGGAGAATTTTTCAGGTTCATCATACTGAGGCATATGGGCGGACTTTTCAAATAAGGTGAACGTTTTATTCTCTGCCTGTAAAAATTCGTAGTATGCCCTGCCCTTAACCGGAGGCGCAATAGCATCCAACTGGCCCTGGATAAAATGAACCGGCACATCGAGTTTTGTTACTTTTTGAAACAGATTGAAGCCATTCAGTTCCGGAGTCAGGGCGTTCTGACAAAAAGCCATCCCATTCAGCGATTTCAACAGTCCTCCCAATCCATAATATTTTGAAAACAGCATATTTTTTACTGATTTCAGAACCAGGTTATTAAAACTGCTGCCTGCTTTGATACCGCCCAGGTTGGTTAATATCTCCGCTCTTTGCTGGAACCTTTTTGTTTCCACGATGGGTTCCTTTTTCAGTTCATTGATTTTTTGAATGAGCTTTTTATTATTACCGGCAACGGCCTTATCCATGGCATAATCCAAAGCAAACTGATTGGCGAAGGGAATATCCGTGTCGGTTCCGGTTGCGAATAGGGCGCTGAACAAACTACTGTCTTTCGCTGCTGCCAAAAGCGTGATGGTGGCGCCAATGGAATAACCCAAAATGACCGCTTTGTCTTTCTTATACTTTTTCAGCAGATACCTGGTGCAGGCGATGATATCATCTGCCATCTGGTCCAGGTTAATGGTTTCCGGGAGAATGTCTTTGCTGAATGACTTGCCACAGCCCCGCTGGTCCCAGTAAGCGACCAGGAAATGTTCTTCCAGATGCAGCAATTTTTCCATTTCATTGGCTTCCGAAATCATGGGTAAGCCGGGACCCTGCTGAACATGAATTAACAGAGGAGCATCTGTATTTTTACCCCTTACCAGGACCCACTGGGCAGATTGGTTGATATTGATTTCTTCCAGGTGGGTGAATGTTTTTTTGTGTTTCATATTTCGTCTTTTAAATAATGAAACACAAAAATGCTCTGCCGCTGAGCCAAATCCATTCACATTTGTTAAGAACCGGATTAGCCTTCCTTTCTGATCCGGCTGAGGGATTGGGGTTTAATGCCCAGGTAGGCCGCGATATAATATTGGGGAACGCGGTTTATGAGATCTGGTCTTTCTTTCATGAATTTGTAGTAACGCGCTTTGGCATCGAGTTTTGCAAAATCAGCATTGTGCTGTGTAATATTGAAAAATACCCGCTGTACCAGTTCATTTTTAAACAGTAGCCAGCGGGGTGAGGACAGGAACAGTTGCTGGAGCTGCCCGCCGGTCATCTCCCGGATCCAGCAATCTTCCAGTGCTTTGATGGCAACTTCCGTAGGTGATCCCGTGGTGAAACTTTTGAGGCTGCCCATCCAGTCGCCTTCCATTGAAAAATTGCAGGGTATTTCAACACCATCGTGCAGGCCGTAGTGCATCACGAGACCGGAATCGATAAAAGCAAAATGGCGGCTTACCTGACCCGGGTTCAGAAAATGATCTCCTTTCCGGACGAATTTATTTACCAGGAAACCCAACAGGGTAACTACTTCTTCGTCTGAAAAACGATCGATTTTTAATAATTCATCAATTAGCCGGTCAGTCATAAGACGTGTATCGTTTATCGTTAATTGTCAATCGTTGGGCATTAAGCGTTTGGCGTTAAGCGTTCGGCGTTAAGGGTTCGACGTTCAGCCTTAAGCCTTAAGCCTGCAAAGATATATCCGAAATACTGCCAATCGTTGTTATTCGGTGCAGAGTCATTTTGATTCACTATAGTTGCCGAGTATCAATCGTGGGGTCTTAAAAAAAGTGTAATAATTCGAAATCCGCATTTCTGAATCTTCCGTACATAGTCCGTAGATCATCTATTTTATCCCTACCCCGGAGCCTGTTATGCGATTTGTATCCTGTATTTACTGACTGTGTTGATTTATTTAATTAAAAACCTGTTTATGAATCAGAAATTTAAACCGGGAGGGCGGTTAGCGTTTTTTATTGCCATGATTTCCCTGGCGGGTGTTTCGGGCATGCTGATGTCCTCCAGTCACCGGGAAGCCCCCATGATCGCAAACGATCCATTGGCAGATAATACGGATTTGTATGCTTTCCGAAGTCCCGATCATCCGGATAAAATAACCATATTAGCCAACTATATTCCGGCCCAGCTTCCTTTTGCCGGCCCCAATTATTATCAGTTTGGCGAAGATATCCGATATGAGATCCATATCGATAATAATGTCGAAACGCCCGGAGATGATATTATTTACAGATTCACATTTCACAAAAAAAATGAAGACCCGACCACTTTCTTCAATATTCGTTTGGGCAAGCAGAATCTTAAAACCACCTATAGCCTGGAAAAAAGCACAGAAGCCGGCGGCCGTTTTGAAAAAATTATTGAAAATGGAATCGTTCCGCCTCCCAATATCGGTCCCCGGTCTATCAATTCTGCGGTAGGTTTGAATGTCGCAGATTACAACACGTTAATTAATAATGCAATCACCACAGCCAGTAGTGGCGAAAAAGTATTTTGCGGCACAGCCGACGATCCCTTCTTTGTAGACCTGGGCGGGATTTTTGATTTGGGAGATGCTCCACGAACCACGGGCACGATGCCCATGGACGCTTTGAAATGTAAGAATGTATCTGTTATCGCTTTACAGATTGATATCAGCGCGCTGCAAAAAGACAAAAAATCCGTGAACCGGGCCAAAAATATTTTAGACCCGGATTATGTTATCGGCGTATGGGCATCAGCCAGCCGCCGGAAAATCAGAACACTCAACAAACCCAAAGTGGAGGAAGATTTTGATGCGGGTAAAAATGATGGGGACGAAGACAATGACCACGATGGAAAAGATAATGACCACGACGGAGGAGATGACAGAAAACTCGAAACATTTTCAGGACCCTGGGTTCAGGTATCCAGGCTGGGTATGCCCCTGACCAATGAAGCCATCATTCCCATCGGCAAAAAAGACTTCTGGAATTTTTTGACGCCTTATGAGGATCTTCCCAATCTCAGCATATTCGGCAACTATTTTTATAACCCAGAACTGGCTTTGTATATGGACGACTCATTTTTCGGGTCGGCAGTACCGGCATTAAAAAATTTACGCATCCAGCGGAATTCCTTGGGCTCCTTCGGTTTTGGGAATAATCAAAACGGATTGTTTATTCTGAAAGGAAATCCTGCTTTGGCGGGCACGGCACTCGATGATGCTGTTTTCGGAAAATTGCTTTTGCCGGCTGCACATTCGCCACGCTCGGTTGATTTATGGCCAATCTTTCACACCGGCGTACCCAATCTTCGCCCTTATCAGTTGGCTACAGGCAAAAAAGGGAATCCCCTGGCTGCCGGGAAACCGTTTATTAATAATTTTCTGCCGAATGGGGGTGATATGCTGCGTTTAAATATGGCGGTTCCGCCTACACAAAGAAATGATCCAAAGTTTAGTGCGCTGGGATTGGTTCAGGCTGCTGTATTGGGATTGACAGATACCCTTTATAATAAGAACAGTTCGCTTCAGTTCATTCCAAATATGGATGGTTTCCCCAATGGAAGAAGATTGGAAGATGACGTTACACGAATTGAACTCCAGGCAGTCAGTGGCGTTGTGCTTGCAGCCATCGGATTATGGTATGATGATTTTAAAGCGGGGTCGAGCCCCGTTACTCCCGACCTGATCAATGTACTCACGTATAATACGGGCGTGAATGCAAATGACACGACTTTTAAAACTTCCTTTCCTTACGTGCAAACGCCGTGGTCCGGATCAAATGCCTGTTGCGGGGTCCCTGCGGTAAACAATAAAAACAATTCGGTGAGCAGTACACCCGCACCGGCCGAATTTGGCAAGTTCGAATCACTGGAAATGGCTGCGCCGGATATATTTATTGGTGCTTTTCCCAACCCTTTTGTTGATAATAATACCATCAGGTATCATATCGAAACGCAGTCGATGGTAAGGATTGAAGTATATGATGATATGGGGAAACTGGTGAAGGTATTGGTCAGCCGCGATATGGAACCCGGAACCTACTCCCTGTCATGGAATGCATCCAATCTGGCCAGGGGTGTGTATTTTATCAATGCGACCAGGAATGGGAATATTAAACAGAGCATTCGTGTGGTT
>JBGPBW010000272.1:0-6160 GCA_041481385.1 Puia sp. | reverse complement strand
CCCTACCAGAAAGTGAGACCCCAGCTCTTTCATACTGAGTATGACCCGGGCGCTTTTGCGTTGATTAAATTGAATCCAAGAGCCAGCGCTTCCGCTTCACTCGAAAAAATAAAAAAGATTTTCTCAGCTTATAGTCCTGTTGAGCCATTCAATTTCCAGTTTGTGGATGAAGAATACGCGAAGAAATTCGGCAATGAAGAACGTATCGGCAAGCTGGCGGGATTCTTCGCAACCCTCGCGATATTTATCAGCTGCCTCGGATTATTCGGCATGGCATCATTCATGGCCGAACAGCGCATCAAGGAAATCGGTGTGCGCAAAGTGCTGGGCGCATCTGTGGTGAATTTATGGGGATTGCTATCCAAAGATTTCCTCGGATTGGTAATTATATCACTGATTGTTGCGGTGCCCCTCTCCTTTTATTTTATGGACGGCTGGCTTTCAAAATATAACTACCACAGTGATTTGTCGTGGTGGATCTTTGCCTCTGCCTGCGCGGGCGCATTAACGATTACCCTTCTGACGGTAAGCTACCAGGCGATCAGGGCTGCTATGGCGAATCCAGTTAAAAGCCTGAAGACGGAGTAGTACGACCGTTGACCGTTGACCGTTGACCGTTGACTGTTGACCGCTAAAAAATAATTAATATTAAACGAGAATACATACCATTATGATAAAAAACTATTTAACCATTGCCTGGAGGAATCTGCAAAAAAATAAAATTTACTCCTTCATCAACATCATCGGACTGGCCATCGGGTTGGCCAGTTTTCTCCTGATCGCTTTATACATCATGGATGAACTGAGTTATGACCGTTACAACGACAAAGCAGACCGGATTTACCGGATCAATTCCGATATAAAACTGGGCGGCGGCGAACTCCACATGCCGGTCACTTCCGATATGATGGGTCAGCTCCTCATAAAAGATTATCCGGCCATAGAGCAGTACACCCGGATTTACAATTCAAACGGAAGCAAGCTCATTAAAAAAAATAACGCATTTGTCATTGAAGACCATGTGGCCCATGTGGATTCCACTTTCTTCGATGTGTTTACACTGCCGGCCATTTCAGGTAATACCCATACGGCATTGAATGAACCCAATACCGTGGTGATCACCGAATCCACCGCTAAAAAATATTTCAACAGCACGGACGTACTCGGCAAAACCATCGAAACAAACGATGATACCAAACCCAACTATAAAATTACTGCGGTCATAAAAGATATACCCTCCAATTCCCATTTTCATTTCGACTTCATGTTCTCCATGAAGAACGCGGGTTATGAATGGGGACAATTAACCAGTCACAATTTCCACACCTATCTTTTATTGAAAAAAGGATCTGACTATAAGCAACTGGAAAAAAATTTCGAACAGTATATCGACAAATATGTGCTGCCCTCAGTGAAGCAGTTCATCAAGATCAGCAGCATGGAAGAATTCAGAAAATCCGGTAACCAACTGGAATACACACTGATTCCTTTAACGAAGATCCATTTGCATTCCGACCGGTCATTTGAACTGAGCCCCAGCGGCAGTATTCAGTATGTGTATATTTTTGGTGCCGTAGCGCTGTTTATCCTGATGATCGCATGCATCAATTTCATGAACCTGACCACAGCCCGTTCAGCCGGCCGGGCCAAGGAAGTGGGCATACGTAAAGTTTTGGGAACAGAACGCAGGTTCCTGATCTTCCAATTCCTCACGGAATCCACGATGATGGCCATATTCAGCCTGGTGCTGGCGATCCTGATCGCTTACCTCGTTCTTCCCATTTTCAATGATGTGGCCAATAAATCGATGTACCTGGGCAGTCTGTTTTCTTCACGGATCCTGCCTTTACTGATTGTATTACCTGTCGTCGTAGGGTTACTCGCAGGAAGTTATCCGGCCTTCTTCCTCTCTGCATTTCGCCCGATAGAAGTGCTGAAAGGAAAATTGAAACTGGGCAGCAACAGCACCAGCCTGAGAAGCGTGCTGGTGGTATTTCAATTTGCCACTTCCATCATTTTAATCGTTGGCACCCTGGTTATTTATAAACAACTGAACTTTATTCAATCCAAAGATCTGGGTTACAATAAAAACCAGGTGCTGACCATTCAGAATACTTATGTATTGGGAAACCAGGCAAAGGCATTTAAAAACAGTATACTGCAAATGAACGGTGTGGTTTCCGGTACCCTCAGCAGTTTTTTACCGGTATCCAATTCTTCACGAAACGACAATACTTTCTTTAAGGATGCTACGATGGATATTAATGGGAGCATAGACATGCAAACCTGGCGTGTGGACTATGATTATTTTAAAACCCTGGGTATGCAGATTATCCGGGGCCGTGGATTTTCTCCTGATTTCGGAAGCGATTCTACGGCCGTGGTCATCAACGAAACCACGGCGCAGTTTCTGGGTTATGCGGATCCCATCGGGAAGAAAATATTCAATACCGACGATAACAAAAAACCGGTTAGTTATAATATCATCGGGGTGGTGAAAAATTTCAATTTCGAATCCCTGAAACAAGGCATCGGCCCGCTCAGTTTCTTTTTGAGCGACAGATCCGGGATGGCGTCTTTTAAAGTAAGTACAACCAATGTGAAAGTCCTTGTGGGTAAAATAGAAAGACTTTGGAAACAGATGAGTCCGACCATGCCCTTCACTTATTCTTTCCTGGATGATTCCTTTAATGAAATGTACCAGTCCGAGCAAAGGGTGGGAAAAATCGCCCTCATCTTTTCAACACTTGCGATCCTGATTGCCTGCATGGGACTTTCCGGACTGGCTACATTTATCGCAGAGCAGCGCACCAAGGAAATCGGCATACGTAAAGTACTTGGAGCCAGCGTACAGGGTGTTGTGCGCCTGTTGTCGAAAGATTTTCTGAAACTGGTAGCCATCGCCTTTATCATTGCAGCACCGTTTTCAATTTGGATTATGAATCGCTGGCTACGCGATTTTACTTATCGCATTGACCTCGAATGGTGGATCGTCGCCGTAGCCGGAATCGTGGCTATGTTTATTGCATTGGCAACCGTCAGCGTTCAGGCAATCAGGGCTGCGGTAGCTAATCCCGTTAACAGTTTGAGATCGGAATAGGTTGGCGGTTGGCGGTTGGCAGTTGGCAGTTGGCAGCCTTAAGCCTAACGCTAAGGTGGATGAACGGTCTTGCAATGGTCGTTTTCCGCCTTAAATTGTAGCATGAAATTATTTTACTGTGCCCTGTTCTTCCTTGCCTTAAGTCAGAGTTCCTGTGGTCAGAATATGGATATGGAATCCTATGATCCAAAATCCACACTGGTTGTACCGGAACATATCATTAAAAAAGCAAAATATCCATTCATTGATGTACATAATCATCAGTGGGATATGCCCAACCAGAATTTGCCTGCGCTCCTGTCTGACATGAATTCGCTGAATATGGTGGTGATGGTGAACCTGAGCGGCAGAAGCTTCGATATATTTCATGACGACTACGGGGGAAACACCATGTTGAATGCAGGTGTTGACAAACTGAATCGCTCCCTGATCAACGTGAAAAACAATGCGGGTGGCCGGATCCTGGTATTCACCAATATTGATTTCAGCGGAATCGACAATCCCGCATGGACCCGGACCGCTGTGGAGCAACTGGTAAAAGATGTAAAGGCCGGAGCTGCAGGACTGAAAATATACAAGGACCTCGGACTGGAAGTAAAAGATAAAAACGGAAAAAGAATTAGCGTCGACGATCCCAGGCTGGATCCGATCTGGGAGAAATGTGGCGAACTGAAAATACCGGTGCTCATTCATACCGGCGAACCCAGTCCGTTTTTTGATAAAATGGATAACAACAATGAACGGTGGCTGGAATTGAAATTACATCCCGACCGGGCGAGACCTTCTTCACAGTATCCCGACTGGAAAACCGTGATGGCTGAACAGCATCATATTTTTTCCAAACATCGGAACACCATATTTTTTGCGGCACATTTTGGCTGGCTCGCCAATAACCTGGGCGCACTAGGAAATATGCTGGACAGTCTGCCCAACGTCTATGTTGAATTTGCGGCGATCATGGAAGAGATCGGGCGGCAACCTATAACGGGAAGAAAATTTTTTATTAAATACCAGGACAGGATCTTGTTTGGAAAAGACACCTGGAATGTAAGTGAATATTCGTTTTATTTCAGGATGCTGGAAACAAATGATGAATATTTCCCGCCACTCAGAAAATATCACGCGTTCTGGTATATGTATGGGCTCGGCTTACCCGATGACGTGCTCAAAAAAATTTATTATAAGAATGCACTGAAAATATTTCCCCAGATCGACAAATCCAAATTTCCCAATTAATAGGCGTCAGTTTGGCAATTATATACGTGTTGGGACAGGTGGGAATTTCATGATTTTAATGAACTACTCTTAAATTTTATCACCAACCATGTAATAATATTGAGCAATACTAAAGAGGGTAAATAATAGAATAAACCTATGACGGTATAAGTGTAAGTAGATCCAAGAAATAAACTGTAAAAGGTATCAAGTTGACTGACAGAGTTGTTTGAATTGTATGACCTTCCGATAAACATACTGGCAAATAAAAGAAAGATTCCCAAAATGAACTGTATTACGAAGGCTCTATTAAAGACTTTCGTAAAGGACCCAAGGCTAAAAGATTTAAATAGGTTTAGCCTAAATGCAATTAATAATATGGGGATAATAAAAAGAGAAATGACAATTATCGAGACCTGTGTAACAGTCCCACCAATCATATCTATTTCTTTTTTGGAGGCTTTACGGGCTTTGGTTGTAGTGATGGAGTTACTGACACCTTTATAACGTCCTCAAAGCTGCCGTTAAAAAATGAAACCTAACAACTAATCAGTAGAAACCAGACTCCCACCCTCCTTCGCTAAAGCTACGGAGGGCAATGCACTTCCACACCTCCATACCTCCACACTTTCTTAGGGCTGTTCGATGATACCGTTTTTGACGGCATACATAACCAAACCAGCCATGGATTTGGCTCCTGTTTTGGTTTTCAGTTTATCCCGGATGGCTTCCACCGTCCTCGGACTGATATCGACCAGGTCAGCGATTTCCTTGGTTGTTTTCTCTTCACACATCATCTTCAGGATGGTTGTTTCCTTTTCGGTCAGGTTGGCTTCTGTTGGAATCATCGGTTCGGTCCTGCGGGTCCGCAGACCGGTTAACAATGCCTTATTGGTCAGTTCATTAAAGTAGAATTCCTGTTCATAACAGGTCTTGATGGCATTATAAATATTTTCTGAGTCGGTATTTTTGGTCAGGTAAGAGTTTGCACCTATTTCCATGAGTTTGGAAATCATGGAATGGTCGTTGTGCATGGATAGTATAATCACTTTTACATGCGGGTACATTTTACGAATCTCAGGCAAAGTTTGGATACCATCCATGATGGGCATCTGGATATCCAGTAGTATGACGTCCGGCTCCATATGTTTGAGCAGGTTGAGTAACTGCATGCCATTGTCGGCCTCTGCAATCAGTTCCACGTCTTTTTTGACAGAAAGGGCGGTTTTAACGCCTGCCCGGAACAGGGCATGGTCATCAGCGATAATTACTTTGATGGTTTGGTTAAGTTCGGGTTTTTTCATACGGTGATTTTAAAGGTAGCCCTTGGGCATTCCGACTCTCAAAATGATAAATTTTTGTGACAGTTACTATAGGACAACTACGAAATTACAGGATTTCGGATTATACGTAAAACCTATTAATACTTAGCTAAACTACGCTTAGTATACGTTAAAGCCCGTGACCCGGTTAGCAAAGCTACGTGCCCTGCCGTAAAAGCCGTACAGGGAAAAACGAGAAAACCTGCTATAGGTCTGAGTTTTTGATAATTATACATTTGGTATAAGTTGATTGACAGGAATAAGCAACCTGAGAAGTCCAATATCCAGAGAATTACCGTCCATAAAGAGTTTCCAATATCCACCGAAAGCCGTGCGAAGTCCAATGTCAATCAACTTCTTTTTTTTCTGAATAGCCCGTTTTTTCCGATATACCTGTGTTCCGCCAAAACCCGGTTCTTAGAAATTAAACGGCCTGTGAAAAACCGTCCAAACCGATCCAATCCTTTGATGTCCACGCTTGGTTCATCATGTTACTGCCTGCTTTTTTCCAGATTCCGATCTG
>JBGPBW010000271.1:0-6199 GCA_041481385.1 Puia sp. | reverse complement strand
CTGCCAACTGCCAACTGCTATGGTACCTGTATCGCCCTCAGCACTTCATCAATCACCCAGTCCGCATTCACATTCTCGGCTTCCGCTTCGTAGGTGAGCCCTATGCGGTGACGAAGCACATCCTTGGAAATCGAACGTACATCTTCGGGAATCACGTAACCCCTTTTATTCAGAAATGCATTGGCTTTTGCAGCCAGGGCCAGGTTAATGCTCGCACGGGGGGAACCGCCATAGGATATCAGGGGTTTTAATTTTTCCAATCGGTATTTGTCCGGGCTGCGCGTAGCGAACACGATATCGAGAATATAATTCTCGAGTTTTTCATCCATGTATATTTTGCGGGTCAGGTCACGTGCTTCCAGGACCTCACGCATGGATACCACCTGCTGCAGTTCCGGGCCTTTAATGCCATTCATGTGGCTCCGGATGATCAGTTGTTCCTCCTGTTTGGAGGGATAGGTCACGATCACTTTCATCAGAAACCGGTCCTGCTGCGCTTCGGGCAGCGGGTAAGTTCCCTCCTGTTCCAGTGGGTTCTGGGTAGCCAGAACAAGAAAAGGTTCCTCCAGTATATAACTACTATCGCCGATGGTCACTTGTCTTTCCTGCATGGCTTCGAGCAGGGCACTCTGCACTTTTGCCGGGGCCCGGTTGATTTCATCTGTCAGCAGGAAATTCGCGAATATGGGTCCCTTGCGAACCACAAACTCATGCTTTTGCTGATTAAAGATCATGGTACCGATCACATCGGCCGGTAAGAGGTCTGGCGTAAACTGGATACGGCTGAATTTACCTTTAATGGTCTGGGCCAGTGACTTAATCGTAAGTGTTTTGGCCAGGCCGGGTACGCCCTCTAGCAGAATATGGCCGTTGGTGAGCAGGCCCATCAACAGGCGGTCGAGCATATATTGCTGCCCCACGATAACGCGGCCAATTTCTGCCCGCAATTTATCCACGAACTGTCCCTGGATCTGAATTTTTTCGTTGAGCACCCTGATGTCTTCTGCCGTATACATGGGTATAATTTGAAAATTTGGAAATTTGAAAATGAAAGCCTTGGCCGGCCATTGAAAATCAGGGCAAAAATAGCGAATTCGACTGTTCGTCCGGAAGCTTTCCCCGCAATTCGTGGACTGTTTTAGCCGTTTGATCACTTTCACAATTTTTTATCGTTGTATCATACAATATTTCCCGAAAATTAGAGTTGTGGCTTACACAAAACCAGTGTTTATGCGTAAAATCTATTTTGCAGCTTCCGTCATCTTATTATTCGGGGTGATCAATGCCTGTAAAAAAAGCACCACGTCTTCCAACGCCAGAACAATGCAGAGTCTCTCGGGTTCTTATAACATCACGGCAATAACCGCAGATGTCGTGGGCCAGACGGTAGATATATATGATTCCCTGCCAGCCTGTGAAAGGGATAATATCATTCAGCTCGATGCTACAGGGATTGCTAAATTTATCGATGGAGGTGTTGTCTGCGTTCCGGCTTCGGATTCTTCCGGTACCTGGAGCCTGTCGCAAAACACCGATACCCTTTACGTCGCCGGCGGCGCATCCTTTATTAAATCCTGGGACGGGACCAAATTGGTACTCGCCAATCAGGAGACGATCACGGGAATTCCTTTTCCGGTCACCGCCACGACGACGTTGCTGAAGAAATAATTGTCAATTAAGAAAGGTATTTCCCCACAATCGGCATTCTCCGGCCGATACCGAAAGCCTTACTGCTGACCCGGATGATGGGGCAGAATTGGTTACGTTTGTACTCACTGGTATTCACCAGCTTCAGCACTCTTGCCACGAGGGCTTCGTCAACACCCATCGCGATGATTTCCTGGGGTCCTTTTCTTCGTTCTATATAGAGGTATAAAATTTTATCGAGGATTTCATATTCCGGAAGGCTGTCGCTGTCTTTCTGATCCGGACGTAATTCGGCTGAAGGAGCTTTGTATATTATGGACGTGGGGATGATTTCTTCTTCCCGGTTGATATAACTGGCCAGGGCATATACCTGCGTTTTATACAGGTCGCCGATCACGCTGAGCCCACCGGCCATATCGCCGTACAAGGTTCCATAGCCGGTAGAGAGTTCACTTTTATTGGAGGTATTCAATAATATATATCCAAATTTATTGGCCAGGCCCATAAGCAGGTTACCCCGGGTGCGGCTCTGAAGATTTTCCTCCGCGATACTAAAAGGCAGTTCCTCAAAATGGGGTTGCAGCGTGCCAAGCAGACTGTCATAGACGGGCTGAATCGGCAGGATATCGAAACGATTGTTCAATACGTTGGAGAGTGCCTTAGCATCTGCAACGGAATGACCACTGGAATACCCCGAAGGCATGGCCACAGCCCGCACATTTTCAGGACCCAGGGCCTCGCAGGCCAGAGCCAGGGTAACAGCACTATCAATTCCCCCGCTGCTCCCGAGTATGGCCTTCTGAAATCCCATCTTTCTGAAATAATCCCGGACGCCCAATAGAAGAGCTTCATAAATCTCACGGATATTATTGAGTCGGGTGATATAAGGAATGATCTGGTCGGGTGTGAGCACCAATGCCGAAGTAAATAAGGGCAGGTGTTTATTCACCGGCCGGTATTTGGTTTCCGTATCGATCACCTGGAAGTCTTCTGCAAACACTTTCAGATGATGAGTACAATGGCCATGGGCATCATAAACCACACTTCCACCGTCGAAAATAATTTCTGTTTGTGAACCCACAGCATTACAGTAATACATCGGCAGTTTATACTTGAGCACATTCTGACGAACCACCGCGCGGCGGTCCTCTTCATGATCATAGTCGAAGGGAGATGCGGAGATATTGATCATCAGGTCCGGATGCTGGGGCATGAGCTGATCCATCGGACAGACCTGGTACAGCGGATTATCACCCAGATTCCAAATGTCTTCACAAATTGTCAGTGCAATCCGCTTACCCATGAAATCAATCACCTGCCATTGGGACCCGGGTTCGAAATAGCGGTATTCGTCAAAGATGTCGTATGTGGGCAAACAACTCTTGTACACCTGGGCCTTCACTTCACCCTCATGCAGGAACCAGGCGGCATTAAAGAGATCCTTCCCCTTCGGGCCCGCATTGGGTGCTGGAGATCCGACGATCACGCCGATACCGGAACTATGTGTTTTGATGACTTCAATGGAAGCATAACAGCGCGCCCGAAAATCCTGGAACTCCAGAAAATCGCGCGGAGGATATCCGCAAACCGACAATTCAGAAAAAACCGCGAGGTCAGCACCGTTTTCTTTCGCCAGCCGGATACCCTGAATAATTTTTTCCCTGTTGTATTCAAAGTTGCCGATATGGTAGTTCTGTTGAACAAGCGCGATCTTCATGAAACAAATTTACTGCTAAGGCCCGGAATACTATCTTGCGGTCAGGAACGTTTTTATCCGGATGAAAAAAAATCTGATCCCCTTTTTATTTCTCTTACTGGGTAGTTGTAAATCAGGCAGAAAAACACCCGATGTTTCAGACATTCCCATGAAGGTTCAGATCGAACGGTTTGATCAGGCTTTTTTTGCCATCGACACCAATCAGATACAACAGGGATTGCTTACTCTCGGCCGGCAGTTCCCTTATTTTATCAACGATTTTGCAGTCAATATTCTCGGGACCAGTCCCCTCTCAGATACTAGTGCGCAGGCCTTTTTTACCTGCCGTTCTTTTATCAGCAGTTACTGGCCCGTTAAGGATTCCCTCGAACTTAAATTCGGAAACCGCAATGGCCGGATGGCTCGGGTTGAAGACGGATTGAAACAAGGATTTCAGTTGCTCCGGTATTATTTTCCCAAATACAATCTGCCACCGAAAGTTGTCACGTATATCGGACCCTTTGATGCACCCGGTGTGGCATTGACCCGGTACACATTGGCCATCGGTTTGCAACTTTACGCTGGCAAACAATTTCCTTTCTATCTGAGTCAACAGGGCCAGGAACTCTATCCGCTCTATATTTCAAGACGTTTTGAACCTGAATATATCGTGCCCAATTGTATGAAGTCACTCGCCGAAGACCTTTATCCTGATCAGAGTGCGGGAAAACCCCTGATCGAACAAATGGTTGAAAAAGGTAAAAGCTGGTGGCTGGTCGACCAGCTGTTGCCGGAAACATCTGACAGCGTGAAAACCGGTTTCTCCCAAAAACAGCTCAACTGGTGTAATACCAATGAAGGTCAGATCTGGAATTTTTTCCTCGAACAAAACCTCTTTACCCTGGAACCCGACCTGATCAAAAATTATATCGGTGACGCACCTTATACACAAGGAATGCCGGAGGCTTCGCCGGGCAATATTGGGCAATGGGTGGGCCTGCGTATCGTTCAGAAATATGTGGCGCTGCATCCCGATCTCATCCCGCAGCAGGTCATGCAGACCCCGGACCGGGTGATATTTGATGAGTCGAAGTATAAACCGAAGTAGGCTTAATGCCTAACGCTTAACGCCTAAAGCATAACGCTTATGGCATAACGCATTTCGTTTATCGTATTTCGATTTACGGCCACGATCTACGATCCACGGTCATCAGTCAACGGTCAACGGTCAACGGTTATCGGTCAACCGTCCCTTAACCGATAACTAACAAAAAATAAGTAATTTCGCGTTTCAAAATAAGAACTATGCCTAAACTGAAAAGTTTCCGGTGGAGTATGGAGAGCGAGCCTCATAAGCCCAGAACGAAAGAAATTATTTATAAACACCCGGAGATCAGGAGCTTAATCGGTCGCAATCCCTGGACTTTAGGCGTGATCCTGCTTTGCGTTTCCTTCCAGATCACCCTGGGCTGGTTTCTGCGTGATTCTTCTTGGTGGCTTATTTTTCTCGTTGCATATCTCGGCGGTGCTTTTGCCAGCCATACCCTCTACGTCTGCATTCACGAAGCGGCCCATAACCTCCTGTTTAAAAAGAGTTTTTTTAATAAATGCTCAGCGATAATTGCCAATCTTCCCCTGGTTTTTCCAAGTGCGATTTCCTTCCAGAAATATCATTTGAAACACCATTCCTATCAGGGCGTGGAAGAACTGGATGCAGATATGCCTTACCGTTGGGAAGCAAAACTGATTAATAATTCAGGTTTTGGAGAGGCCCTCTGGCTTTTATTCTATCCCATTTTCCAGATGATCCGTCCGGGACGCATCAAAGAAGTCCGGCTGATGGATAAATGGACTGTAGTTAATATTATTGTCCAGCTCACATTCATGGGATTTTTTATTTATTTCCTCGGATGGAAGTCAACCGTGTATTTGACAGCCAGTTTCTTTTTTTCTGTTGGGCTCCATCCGCTGGGTGCCCGTTGGGTCCAGGAGCATTTCCTTACACATGGTGATCAGGAAACCAAGAGTTATTACGGCATGCTGAATTCAGTAAATCTGAATGTGGGATATCATAATGAACATCACGACTTCCCGTCTGTTCCCTGGAACAAACTGCCTAAGATCAAACAATTCGCCGGCGATTATTACAATACACTGGGATACCATACTTCTTATACCATCCTGTTGTTCAAATTTCTTTTTGACAGAAATCTATCTGTTTACTCTCGCATGGCACGCGACAATAGGGGCGGTTCCAAAACGAAAACTGCAAAGGTTGAAGAAGGCTTAACGCTTAAGGCGTAAAGCTTAAGGCGTAAGGCTGAAAGCATTTGAGTTGATCACTTAATAAAAAGCTTAACGCTTAACGCCAAACGCTTAACGCATTTCGGTTAATCGTCTTAGTAATTTTCCTAAACTAGTGTTCGAAGAATGAACAAGATGTTCTTACGCGTTAGGCGTTAAGCCTTCAGCTTTAAGCCTTTTGAAGTAATTTCGGAAAAGCAATCCTGAACCAGGCGCTGTATTTCTCAGGTCTGCGCTGCAGATCCTGCTCGATATCTTCCATCGATCGAAAACAATAATCCTGCACCTCCTGTTTGTCCGGATTTAGTTGTCCATTGTAAATGCCGGTATAGACATGATCGAATTCGAATTCGGTGAGGCCGTTGTCGAATTCCGTGCGATAGATAAAATCAAAAATTTTATGCAGCGAAGCGTCAATGCCCATTTCTTCTTTCAACCTTCGGCCTGCCGCTGTTTCCACATCTTCTCCCGGACGTGGATGTGAGCAGCAGGTATTGGTCCACAATCCCGGACTATGATATTTGCCCATAGCCCGCTGTTGCAAAAGCATCT
>JBGPBW010000270.1:0-6208 GCA_041481385.1 Puia sp. | reverse complement strand
ATAAGTGGGAAGGACCCAAACGAGAAATCGAATTTATTAAAACGTAGACTCCTACTAACTTTCATCTCATTTTAGCCTTGTATAAAGGAATAAATGGAGCGATTTATTGACCGTAATCTAACCATCTACCAGAGCGTCGTAACTTATTGGTTAGTATCGTCTATTGGCATAAAAAAACGAAACATCCTAAATTAGGCTGTTTCGTTAAGTGACCCCGCTCGGGCTCGAACCGAGGACCCAAAGATTAAGAGTCTTTTGCTCTACCAACTGAGCTACGGAGTCAAAAATTTGAGCTGCAAATATACAGGTAATTTATTTTGTAGAAAGTTTTTAGGGCTTATCTTTGCAGTCCTTAAAAGGGAGCATAGCTCAGCTGGTTCAGAGCATCTGCCTTACAAGCAGAGGGTCCGCGGTTCGAACCCGTGTGCTCCCACACAGATCCATGAAGGGTTTCAAGCGATTGAGGCCCTTTTTTATTCCACATCCAGTCTCTATTATTTAAAAAACAGAGAGGTCAGTGGATGTTGATAAATCCCCGTCGGATAAAATATCATGGCACACAACAACACCCCAAAAAGGTAGTTTGCTGAGTAGCTACACGCTGGAAATAGTTTTTGTCTTAGTAAAATATAGTAACAGGCCCATGAAATGAAGGCGAAATTCAACCACCTCCCATAGTCAAGCCCAATAAAACAAAGCAATAACGGAGACAGAAATGATGCAATGGAGAAAAAAATATCCATTTTCTTTTGTTTACCCACCTGATCGCTATATAAAAAAGTCAATAGACCAACCACCACAAGACAAACACTCATTGGAATCAGGTAGGTAATAAAGTCAGTTCTTTTATAATAAGTAGCCATCCGGCTCATTTGGAATGCAAAAGTCGCGTCTTTAGCCATGGGATCAAAGGCCTGCAGATTATTCAGATTGTGAGTAGGCAAATGCGGATATAACCTGAAATAGTTGCTCTCCAATTCAGATCGGTCCCGGCGAACCAAATTGCTGCTCATGATCATGAATCCGATCGAAATGGACGCTACAGTCAATATTTGTATTGCTTTGATACTTTTTTGCTTCTGACGGTTCTTTAAAAAATAAATCATTTCAAACAGAAGAAAAGGCAACCGCAAAAACAAATAAGCCTCGTGCACAAGCAGACCTGCGAGGTCAAATATCAATGCCGAAGCTTTTTTGTACACAGAAACGGAAAAAAATAAAATTCCAATCATTACCTGGTCATATTGTCCGTCTGGAAATATTGACTGATAGAAAATTCCGATTGGTGACAATAAAAAAACAATCAAAAATAATCTTCTTGAAAACAGATTGTATTGCTTGCTAAAACCAACAGCAGTGAGCCCTCCGATAAACACCATTATACCTATAATTCTTGTCCATCCCAACTGTACGTTGAAGTCAGCAGAAAGACAATTCACGATGGATGGAATCAGTCCTCTCTTTATCAATCCGAAAGTCTGATAACTGGCAGTCAGACTTGCCAGGTTGTAATAATCGAGAACCCAAAATGTATATCGCTTCCCTACAGCGACGATTCCGTAATAAACTAAATAAATCAAAACGGCAATAGCCAGGGATAGTATCGCAAGATTTCTCCGGGTAGCGTGTTTTCTATAAAACAATTTGAAGCTGAAAAAAGGGTTGCCAAACAGAAACCCGGAGCATATAAAATAAAAACAAAAAAAAAGGGTGTAAATGAAAATGAAATAACTTTTCTGAAATGTAAAATATGGGTACCCGGATAAAAGACGGGTCAACAATAAACCGATAATAATAACCGGAACAATTCTGTTGACATAAAACATCCTGCCGGGCATTCCTTTATTATTAATTGAGTGAAAATTCAATTCGGGAGATCATTTGGGTTTTCCTTGTTGAATTCTGTTGAACATTATGCTTATGAAATTGGCGGCATGATAACCCGGTTTCCGGCTCCTCAAATTCTGCTATTAAAAAGCAGCGCATATGAATATCGCATAAAATTTCATAACGGGTACCCATAAAACATGTTTTTTGCCGCATTTTCTTTTACAACTGAGCGTGGGCTGGATTGAGAGCGGGGTTATCAGCAGACAAATAAATGATATAGTAGTATATTAGCCATAATGAAGATATATACCCTATTCAACGAGCGCCCACGTTTCGTTTTGCCCTTGGCCCTGCTGGCGCTTTTGATCCCGGTAGCACTGATCGAATATCAGGTGGCCCGTCATACCGGCGGTGCCTTCATGTATCCGCTGGATGATACATTCATCCATTTAACGGTGGCCAAAAACCTGGCCCTGAATGGAACCTGGGGTATCTCCGGAAGTGAGTTTCAATCAGCCTCCTCATCCCTGCTGTATACTTTACTCCTGGCCGCTCTAATCAGGATTTTTTCCGCGCATGCGTGGATCCCCTTCATTGTAAATGTCATTTCGGGCATCATCCTGATCACTGTCATATTTAAGCGGCTTCAAAAAGAAAACATCCGGCCTTTCGGACAACTGATCATTTTGCTGGCTATTATATTTCTTACGCCAATTCCGATACTTGTTATTAGTGGCATGGAACATACCCTGCAATGTCTGTTCTCCTTTCTTTTTATCACCCGTTTAGCCGACTGGCTTGAGCAATCGGACAATGAATCCGGAAAAAATAGTTTGCCGCTCTCCCTGCTTTTATATGGTGTACTTTGCTCTGCCATCCGGTATGAAGGATTGTTTCTGATCGCAATAGCCTGCCTTTTATTATTGTATAAACGTAAGATAGGTACCGCATTTCTTTTGGGATTCATTTGTGTATTGCCGGTAGTCATTTTCGGTCTTTATTCCATCAGTAAGGGAAGTTATTTCCTGCCCAATTCCGTGCTGATGAAATCTGAAGGGGCGCGCCTGTCACGGGGTGGGATCTTCCACTTCGTCTTCGATGTTATCCTCAGGAAACTAACGGTGACCTCCGTTGGAATCAGTACGATAGCGACTCAGTATCTGCTGATCATCCTGCCACTGTCCTATCTTTTTTTTGAAGACCCTTTAAAAAAGAATGCCCGTTACAGGTATGCACTTATCCTGCTGATCTTCTGCACATTCCTCCACATATCTTTCGCGTCCACAGGCTGGTTTTACCGCTATGAAGCATATCTCATTATGAATAGCGTGTTCATACTCTCTGTGCTGCTCTATAAATATGGGTCCGGTGTATTGTCCGGCTTCAGGCGGCAGCCCCTGGTGACGGGTTTTATCATGGTTATTTTATTGCTGCCGGCCGGTTTTCGGAGTGCTTCCGCTTTTATGCAGTCTTCGAGAGCCTGCGTGAATATTTATAATCAACAATTCCAAATGGCGAAATTCCTGAAAACGTATTACGATAATCAACCGGTGGCCGCAAACGATATCGGCGCCATTTCCTATTATAAAAAGGAGCGACCGCTGGACCTGGTTGGACTGGCCAGTATAAAAGTGGTCCGGAGTATAAAGAACCATTATTTTTCCCCTGCCTTCCTGGACAGTCTGAGCAAAAGTGAACATGTTGGTATTGCTGTGTTGTACGAAAGCTGGTTTAGCGACTCACTGCTGGTTCGTTGGGATAAGGTTGCTTCATGGACGATTCCTGACAATGTGATCTGCGGGGACAGTGTGGTTACATTTTATGCACTCGATAAAGCAAAAATCCCGGACCTGAAGAAAAATCTGCAGGAATTTCAGCCGGTCTTGCCAGCCGGTATCCGGGTAAAATATTTTTGAAAAAATATTCATGAACCATATCGCCGAAGCAGCGGAAATCCCCGATGTTGACATCCTCGTCAACCTTTTGAAAAAGATTCTTATTTACCTGGTATGCACTCTCTTCACTTCAGCTGCAAGCGCGCAACCCCGCTACGAAGAAATCACCAATAAATTCATCATATTTTATAATAAACAAAATCCCGATAGCTTGTTCAATTTGTACACCCCGGAATTGAAAGAGAAATTAACCCTTGAAAGAACAAAAACGATCTTAGAAGGATTGCACGTTCAATATGGAGATTTAAGATCGCTGAACTTGATTAAACAGGACAGTGGCTTCAATAGCTACAAAGCGAGTTTTGCTCACCATACACTTACGCTCCTGTTCGCGCTCACAGATGAAAATCTGATTGAAGGTTACAGGCTTTTACCTTATCATCCCGATCCGGCTATCGATCAGAAAAAAACAAACAAATAAATTTTATTTACTTCAGGCATGGTATCTGGTCAGGTCGATATGGCCGCTTATACGAAACTACAAATATTTACGAACTGCTGCTCACTCCAAAACCACCTTCCTGTCTTTGGGATATTTTATACTGTAACCCAGGTTTAATTTCTTTTCCTGGCCCGGCTGCAAGGTAATCGTCCAGGTAACGATGCCACTTTCCTTATCCATCTGTCCGCCGGGTGTCTTTATATCTTCTACGGTGATTTCTTTGGTTGTGGAAATGGGCACCTGGTCTAATACCCGTATGGTTACTGCAACTTTTTTGTTATTGCGTACACTGATTTCGTAATCCTTGATTTCGGTTCGCGTGCTGCCCATGAATTTTCTGGTACTGAATTCCTTTACCAGTTTGCGGGAGACTTTGATGCCGTTGTCCTTACCGAGTGATAGGGAAAGCGTGTCAGCGACAGAACCCAGGTCCAGGTAAGTTTTCCCAAGGTAGGTTCCTTCAAAATACAAACTGACTTCGCCCGACTGCAGATCATAGTCCTGCCAATTGGGAATCTTCGCCGAAAGAAATACCGAAGGATCTAATTTTGGTGCGGTATAATAGTCATACAATGCCGGTACATCAAATTGTTTGATGCCGATCGTTGTCGTTTTACCATCAGTTTCCAAACTGTATTTGTCTTCAATTCTATATACCATGGTAGTCGGCTGGAATTGCGTGACAACGGAGACGGTTTGTATTTTCTCTTCCAATTGTTTTCTTTTAGCAGCAACTGGTGCCTCTGCATCATCCTGCGCGGCTTTCGAAGTACTGTAGCCAACAACCACCTCATTCAATGCAGTTACGGACCGTTGGAGCATAATGGTAAAATATCCCGGCCTGGCCCTAATCTCCTTCGGAACACACCCGACCGCGCTAATCGTCAATAAACCATTGGCTGTATTGGTTTGAAGTTTAAAAAACCCATTCTGATCAGTCGAGGTAGAAAATCCTGTTCCTTTTAATGCAACGTTCGCAGCAAAGACGGGTTGGTTTTCATTATCTGTTATCCTGCCAGAAATGGTTCCCGGCGTCGTCTGTCCCCTCATAGATACCGAAGGATCATAAAACCCAAGCATCCAGGGTTGTAGTTCGGAAGGCGTGGCATTATCATTCGGATTTCCTGTACTCAATAGTAAGGAAATATTTTTCCAGGTTTCACCGCTGCGCTGATACACATTGGCATTCATGAGTACGGATAGCGGTTCGGTTACTTCGTTTACCCGGACGTCGTAAGTGGGAAACCATCCGGCATCTTTTACATTGTACAGCAATTTGAAATTTACGGTTCTCGTTTCCTTGCTGTCCACCAGTGCGGTAACGATATTGCTGATGCTGTCTTTTTTCTTACTCATTTGCGTCAGCTGCATCCGGGTCTTTTCATAGTACTGCTGATCCGAAATAATGCGTTTCTGTATCTCCAGCTCCTTTCCATATACTTCGGTCAGCCGCTGTCTCTGAAGATCCAGTGATTCTTTTAACTCGGTAGCCTTCACGCCGGTCTGGCCACCGATGGACTGGTTCTTGATCAGCATGGATTCTTCATTCTTGTACACTTCCAGCAATTTGGCATCGAGATCCCATTTATCCTTATACGAAACAGAACGGTCAATCAAAGTTCTTTCCTCCTGCTCTATTTTTCGCTCGCTTAGAAAATCCCGGGTTGTTTGCACGGACAACAATGTGATGTTGGCGTCTGCCTTTAACTGAACCGTCTGCTGGTCCAGCTGATTACTCAAACCGGCAAAGGAAATTTCAGACCGGCCGGCCTGAAGATTTACAACAGACGACCTTTCCACTCGGGCACCGGCTGAAAAAATGGTCACGTTTTGGATGGTCGTTTCTGCATTGATTGTTTTAACCTGTGAAAAACCATGCAAAGCAGATAATAAAAGAACAAAGCCGGAGAAAATCCGCATATATAAAGGTTTAGGTTGGGTATGTCTTTGATCCAATAAATGAAACTGAAATGAACTATTT
>JBGPBW010000269.1:0-6232 GCA_041481385.1 Puia sp. | reverse complement strand
TGTTGATTGATGTTGGGGGCAGCCAAATTGGGTATTAATCATTACTTCTGTTGCAGTCTGTAATTAATTGGCTGGATTTTATATGAAGTCACTCTCTTTCCCTGATCAACAGCGGGGATCCATTTTCCACTTTCTTTAATGACGCGAATGGATTCGGCGCGGAGTTCTTCGGGTCCGCTGATCACGCGCACTTCAGACACGTCACCATTGGTATTCACTATAAATTCAACCTGCACGTCTCCCTGTAATTCTTTAGTCACAGCTGCCGGCGGATAATTCACATTCTTAATTAAGTACTGCACCCAGGCTTTACTGCCGCCCGGAAATTGCGCTTCAATCTCCACTTTTCTATGAGGGGATGAGGAATCATGTGCAGAGATCTGCTGAACTTCTTTGACCTGATCTACCTGATTTACCTGCTGCACTTCATTAACCTGATCTACTTGTTTTATCTGCTGGCTTTGTTCAGAAATGGTATTTATCGTTACAGCAAGATTTTTGTTTTCTACCCGGTTTACATGTGGTATCGAATCGTATGTGGTGGCCTGCTGACCATATTTCTGAATGCCTGCCAGGATATCGCGGGCAATTTTTTCCTGGTTCTTTTCGTCCTGCATCCAGGATAAGTCTGATTCATTGTCAATATAACCGCATTCGATCAGGATGGCCGGTACCCGGGCCTGTTCCAGCACGCGGATATTTCCATCCCGTTCCTTTAATTCGGAAGCGATGGCATAATCCGGTTTGATATAATCTGTAATACTGGAGGCGAGTTGTACGGATCCTGCATGGAATTTGTTTGTACCCGCTGGCACATAAATTTCAAAACCTGAATATTGATCCTGCGGACCGGGTTTACCTGTTCCGTTTACGTGAATCGAAATAAAGAGATCAGCGTTTTTAGACGAGGCCAGGGCGGTGCGGTATTTTAAAGAAGCATCGAGATCATTACCTGCAATATCTTCATCACGTTCCCTTGTCATAATCACATCCACATGGTAATCTTTGGACAGGGCCTGAATTTTTTTAGCGATGCTCAGGTTGATATTTTTTTCATAGATGCCGTTGAAGGTCGTGCCGTTGAAAACTCCGCCATGCCCGGGATCGATCACGACACGGAGGGTAGCTGGAGATAATGTTGTAGGAGATAACAGGGAGCGGGTATTTTGCAGTTTAAATGAAAACAGACAGATAAAAATCAGGAGCAGGGGGAGGATCATGAATCGTCCCAGCAGGGCTTTTTTGTTTTTGTTGGTTTTTGTGATCATGGCAATTCGTCTTTTAATCTGGTTTTTAAAAAATGGATGGACAAGAGAAACAGAGGCCCCGGAAATATTTAACAGCAGAAGTTTCGCATAGGCATACTCGTCAGCATCTGCTATGACGAAGGCGTCGGCCGAATATTCGTGAATGGCTTTCAGTTCGAAACGGATGATGTGCAGAAAAGGATTAAACCACATGAGGATGGTGCAGAGCTCCATCAGCAGGATATCCAGGGAATGTTGCTGAATTACATGAAACAACTCGTGGCGGAGAATCTGTTTTCCTTCCGTGCTGCTTAATTCCAGATCTCTTCCCCAGAAGATGGATCTGAAGAAAGAAAAGGGCGTTCCTTTTTCCGAAACAAAATAAATCTTCGCTTCCGGCAGTTGCAGAGAAGGATTTTGTTTTTTGAGCCTGTGCAGAAAACGGAGGGATTTAATGAATCCCAATAACAGGCAAATACTGATCAGGATCGAGATCCAGACTGCAGCCGAAGTCCAGGTGAATACTACAGCCTTTTTATGGGAGCCATAAATGGTGACGGCTTCTTCCCATGTTCCCCTGACCACGCCGAGCAGGCGGATTGGAGAACCTGAGCCTGACGAATTCCAGAGTATGGCTGGGTTGATATGAAGGGCAGGGATCACCAGGCTGAGCAGGGGTATGGACAGGAGGAAGAACCGGTTAAATACATGAAAAGGCCGATTCCGCAGGAAGAGCCAGTAATAACTGAGCAGGGCCCCGGAAATGAAAATCGTTTTAATGATATAGATCAATAAGCTCATGACCGGTTATTTTTTGCGGTTTGAATTTGTAATAACAGCTGTTCGAGTTCCGCGTCGGACAGTTTCTGGTCGCTGATGAACTGGGATACCAGACGGGCGGGGGAACCTTCAAAATAGCCCTTGACGAGCTGGTTGACTGATTTTTTGCCATATTCAGTCTGGGAGATCAGTGGTTTATAGAGGTTGTTGCGCCCGTGGGTGGAGTATTCCACGAAGCCTTTGTCCACCAGGATTTTCAGGATGGTGGCAATGGTGTTGGAGTGGGGTTTGGGCTGGGGGGTGGCGTCGATGATCTCTTTTAAAAACCCTTTTCCCAGTTTCCACAGCACCTGCATCACTTGTTCCTCTGATTTGGTGAGTGTTTTGGTCATAATTGTCAATTGTTAATTGTTAATTGTCAATTGTGTTTTTGGCTGAATTCATTTTTAATTTTTTGCCGTGAATCGGTTATTGTATATCGACTGACGGCATTATTTCATTTGACATTCAGCGTTAAGCGTTCGGCGTTAAGCATTCGGCTTGCGCTTTTTTGTATAACTAACTTTTTAGTTTATCAATCAAATGTATAACTAAATAATTAGTTTTACCAAATATTATGTTTTTTAGTTTCGGAAAGGCTATGAAGTTCGGCGATTGGGTATTACTTTCGTGCCTGTACACCGCGGATGACATTTAATCTTACCCTTATCAACTTTTCCGCCTTTTGCATTGTTATATCGTTGATTCATACCCGACAAAGAGATTGTCCACTTTTTATTTTTACCCATTATGAGGCAACTTAAAATTGCTACACAGATTACTAACCGCGATTCGCAGGCGGTAGAAAAGTATTTACAGGAGATTTCAAAGATCTCGATGATCACGCCGGAGGAAGAAACCATTCTTGCTCAGCGGATTAAGATGGGATATCAGAAGGCGTTGGACAAACTGGCCCAGTCGAACCTGCGTTTTGTGGTTTCGGTAGCCAAGCAGTACCAGCACCAGGGTCTTTCACTGAGTGACCTGATCAACGAAGGGAACCTGGGGCTGATCAAAGCTGCCCAGCGCTTCGATGAAACCAAGGGTTTTAAATTCATTTCTTACGCTGTCTGGTGGATTCGTCAGTCTATCCTGCAGGCTTTGGCTGAACAGGGTCGTCTGGTTCGCCTGCCGCAGAATAAGATCGGCACTTATAATAAAGCCAACAAAGCCTATATGGCTTTTGAACAGGAACACGAACGTGAACCGAGTACCGAAGAGCTGGCTGAACTGCTGGAAATGAGCGAAACCGAAATCAACAATATTTTCCAGAGCAATACCCGTCACAGTTCGCTCGATGCCCCCGTACACGAAGCGGAAGATGTGGCCATGGGTGATCTGCTGGAAGGCGGCGATGATACCGATGATGATGTGATGAAGGATTCCCTGCGCGCAGAAATCCGCCGGGTATTGAAATCCCTGAGTCCCCGTGAAGCAGAAATCGTAAATGCGTATTTCGGGCTGGACGGAGAAAACGGAGTGACCATCGAACAAATCGGACAGAAATACGACCTGACCAAGGAAAGAATTCGTCAGATCAAGGAAAGAGCGATCAAACGTCTTCAGAAAGCCCGCTACAGCAGTGCGCTGAAAGCATATTTGGGTTAATATTTACATTGACTATAAAAGCTTCCCCTTAAAACGGGAGGCTTTTTTGTTTTAGACAAGTCTGGTTAACTTCGTTTTTTCCGGCAGTTTTTTCACTTGTTGGAGAACTGCCTCTTTTGACCCCCCGAACAAATCCAGGTTTTCTTTTACCTTTTTTATTCGTGATTCATAAAATTTCCAATTCTCCAATTTTTCTTATTTTCTCATTTTTTTCATGACCCGTAAGATTTCCGATTTTTCAATTTTTCTCATTCTCTCATTTTTTCTCAGTTCCTGTGAGAAGGATATTACGATTAAACTCGATCCGAGCAGCTCCGTGCTGGTTGTGGATGCTTCTATAGAAAACGGAAAGTATCCGGTGGTCAGTCTCTCACACAGCCTGGCATATTTCAGTAAACTGGATCCCAGTGTGCTGACCAATTCATTCGTGCATCAGGCCCGGGTAATTATGTCGAACGGATCGATTACCGCTCAGCTGCAGGAATATTCCGTCAAGGACGACAGTACCGGCGTGCTCCTCTATTATTATTCTCTAAGGGATTCTTATTCGGGTCCAAAATTCAAAGGTGAGTTCAGTACGGGTTACAGTCTGGATATACAGGTGGATAGCCAGGTGTATGAGGCCACGACAACGATCCCCGGATTAAATAAATATATAGATAGTTTATGGTGGGTGCCTGCGCCGCTCGAGGCAGACTCACCGCTGGTTAATGTAAAAGCCCGGGTGGTCGATCCGCCTGGACTTGGAAATTATACCCGTTATTATACTGAGGTGAACAAAAGCAAGTTCTATCCCGGTCTCAATTCGGTGTTTGATGATCAGATCACCGACGGGACCACCTATACGGTTACCGTGGACCGGGGTGCCAACCGGAATCTGCCCATCGACGTGAATAGTTATTCTTTCTTTAACAGGGGTGATTCCGTGACCGTCAAACTGGCGAATATCGATAAAGCCACTTATGATTTCTGGCGAACCATGGAATACAATTACCAGAGCATTGGAAATCCTTTTTCAACGCCGACTATCGTAATATCAAACATTTCCAACAAAGCGCTGGGATATTTTGGCGGATATGCTGCCCAGTATAAATCGGTGAAGATTCCTAAGTGATCTTCCCGGAAGTTTCCCCGTAATCATCCAGGTGAATATTCCCGGTGATCGTCGTCTGTACGACCTTCTAATTCAAGATTTACAACTAAATTTGCGTCCGCGTAACGGTTGACGGTTGGCGGTTGGCAATTAATTACGTCGCGAAACAAATATGGAAAATAAAGCTACAGAGCATGTTCATTGTTTAATTATCGGCTCGGGACCTGCGGGGTATTCGGCAGCGATATATACTGCCAGGGCAAACCTGAAACCGGTATTATACCAGGGCATACAACCGGGAGGTCAGCTGACGATCACTACGGAAGTGGAAAATTATCCTGGATATCCGGACGGGGTGCAGGGACCTGAGATGATGGTTGAATTTGAAAAGCAGGCTTCGCGCATGGGTGCGGACATTCGCTATGGACTGGCAACGAAAGTGGATTTTTCCGTTCAGCCTTACCGGGTATGGATCGATGATGAAAAACTCATCGAAGCGGATTCGGTTATCATTGCAACGGGCGCATCGGCCAAATGGCTTGGATTACCCAGCGAAGAAAAACTCAATGGATACGGCGTGAGTGCCTGTGCAGTTTGTGACGGATTTTTTTTCAGGGGAAAAGAAGTGGCCATCGTCGGTGCAGGAGATACGGCAGCAGAAGAAGCCCTGTACCTGTCCAAACTCTGCACCAACGTGCACATGTTTATCCGGCGGGATCAGATGCGGGCTTCACAGATCATGCAACAGCGTATCCGGGAATCGGCCAATATCAAAATATACTGGAATACTGTCGTGGAAGAAATTCTCGGGGAGAACAAGGTGGACGGCGTGCGTATTAAAAATACAAACAGCGGAAAAACAGAAACCGTTCCGGTGCATGGTTTTTTTGTTGCAATCGGTCATGAACCCAATTCAGCGATCTTTAAAGACTGGCTGGAAATGGATGAAACCGGATACATCAAGACCATACCGGGCAGCACCCGGACCAACCTGGAAGGTGTTTTTGCAGCCGGTGACGTGCAGGACAGAATTTACCGGCAGGCCGTTACCGCTGCAGGCAGCGGCTGTATGGCAGCGTTGGATGCGGAAAGGTGGTTGGCGTTGAAACCGCACTAATATAATTTGAGAATTTGGAAATTTGGAAATTTGAAAATGTATTTCCAAATTTTCAAGTCTTCAAATTTCCAAATTAATCTATGATTACGATCGAACTCCAGGACCTCAAATTTTACGAACACCACGGTATTTATGAAGAAGAGCGGAAAGTGATGAACGCCTTCGAAGTGAACCTCTGTGTTTCTTATGAAGAGAATATTCCGGTGTTCGAAAAGATCTCCGATACCATCAGTTATGTTAATTTATTCCGGATCGTTCAGGAAAAAATGAAGGAACCTGTATTTCTTTTGGAAAAAATCTGCCTGGGTATTATCTTAAACATCAAACATCAGCATCCGGCCGTATCTG
>JBGPBW010000268.1:0-6265 GCA_041481385.1 Puia sp. | reverse complement strand
TATAACCATACGGTGATTCTGCCGGCCGGGGAGGGGTTAATTCGGTCACCGGAATTTCAGTCGGATTACCATAAACGGTGCAGGAGGATGAGAAAACAAAATTGGGAATATTGAATTCCTGCACACATTTAAGGAGGTTGATGAGCGACATCAGGTTGTTTTCAAAATACATAAGTGGATTCTCCACAGACTCCCCCACAGATTTGTACGCTGCGAAATGAATTATTCCGGCTATATCCGGATTTTCGTGGAAGATGGCGAAGCTATCATCCAGATTACAGAGATCCACTTTGTAATTCTTGATCTTTTTCCCGGTGATTTTTTGTACTCCTTCCAGTATGCGGGGGTTTGATCTGGAATTATTGTCAACGGAAATCACATCAAATCCGTTTTCAATTAGATCCACGATTGTATGTGACCCGATATATCCGCATCCTCCGGTTACCAGAATTTTTTTCATAAATGTCCAATCATTAAGTATGGTCAATCAGATCCAGCAAGTATTGTCCATATCCGCTTTTAAGCAGGGGTTGGGCAATGGCTCTGAGCTGATCTTTGGTAATGAATTTTTTGCGGTAAGCAATTTCTTCTATGCAGGCGATTTTGATGCCTTGCCTTTGTTCGATCACCTGCACAAACTGGGTTGCCTGCATCAGCGAATCAAAAGTTCCCGTATCGAGCCAGGCCGTTCCCCTGTCCATAATGGACACTTTAAGTTTCCCCCTCTTTAAATATTCTTTATTGACATCTGTGATTTCATATTCACCTCGGGCGCTGGGCTTTAGGTTTTTGGCAATCGAAACTACTTCGTTATCATAAAAATACAAGCCGGGTACCGCATAATGACTTTTTGGTTTTGCAGGCTTTTCTTCAATCGAAACTGCATTATTTTCTGCATCAAATTCCACAACCCCGTAGCGTTCAGGATCACTGACATGGTAGGCATATACAATACCTCCTTTCGGATCCCGGTTGGCTGCTAACTGGTCGCCCAATCCGGTTCCATAAAAAATATTATCTCCCAATACCAGGGCCACACTGTCTTTACCGATAAAATCCGCTCCAATCACAAAGGCCTGTGCCAGTCCATTGGGAATCGCCTGTTCAGCATATTGTATCTTCAAACCATATATATGCCCGTCTCCGAATAATTTAATAAACAGGGGCAGATCATGGGGCGTCGATATAATCAGGATTTCACGAATGCCAGCCATCATCAATGTGGACAATGGATAGTAGATCATCGGTTTGTCATACACCGGCATTATTTGTTTGCTAATGGCAAAAGTAATCGGGTGCAGTCTTGTGCCAGAACCCCCTGCCAGTATAATTCCTTTCATGGACCGGTTTTTTTACCGGGCGCAAAGTACATATTTAAGCTTAAAGTGTAAAGAAGCATGACGCTGGAGGCCTGAGGCTTGAAGCCAACATGATAATTCGGTGTTATCTTATTTCTTACTTAAATAATAATTTTCAAAAATGCATTTGAGCTTTTTGTTTAATGAACCCCTGCCTCAAGCTTCAGGCTTCAGGCAGCAGGCTTCAAGCCTTAATGCCGGAACAACGTAAGTACCCAATAAACGATCGCTGAGAAAACAGCACTCACGGGAATCGTCAGGATCCAGGCCCAGAGCAGGTTGATGGTGACACCCCAGCGCACAGCGGATAATCTTTTTGTAGCTCCCACACCCATGATAGAACCCGCGATGGTGTGGGTCGTACTTACCGGGATACCTAATTTTTCACTTATAAACAGGGTAATGGCACCAGCTGTTTCCGCACTCACTCCTTCAAGAGGGGTTACTTTGGTAATGCGGGTGCCCATAGTTTTTACAATTTTCCATCCGCCACTCAGCGTTCCGAGGGCTATACAGGTAAAACTGGCCAGGGGAACCCACATATTCTGATCCACAAAATGTTTGAAATCGAGTTTATGACCCAGGGTATGCTGGTAATAAATCATGGCCGCACCGATAATGCCCATGACTTTCTGCGCATCATTACCACCATGTCCCAAACTGAATAAAGCTGATGAAACCAGCTGCAGTTTTCGAAACCATTTGTCCGCACGATAGGGATTGGCCCGCCGGCAGATATTGACGATGGTAATACAAATAATGAATCCAATGACCATCCCGATTATCGGTGCCAGAAAAATGAACAGAAATGTCGGGATCACTTTTGCATAATTAATTACAGAATGTCCGTGTTTACTCAGAGCGCCCGCGTGGGCAATCGCTGCCCCCATAAATCCACCCAATAAGGTATGGGAAGAACTGGAGGGTATGCCAAACCACCAGGTAAGCAGGTTCCAGGCAATGGCTCCAATCAGTCCTGAAAAAATTACTTCAAGTGTGATGAAATCCTTATTAACCGAATTAGCGATGGTATTTCCAATCTTAAACTCACCTATCAGGTATTTTGAAATAAAAAAGGCGGCGAAATTGAACAATGCGGCCCAAAGTACGGCTTGAAAGGGCGTGAGCACTTTGGTGGATACGATAGTGGCGATTGAATTAGCGGCATCATGAAAACCATTGATATAATCGAAAATCAAGGCAAGTATGATGATGATTACCAGGAAGGCCATTAAAATTTGGGAATTTGGAAATTTGAAAAATTGGAAATAGGTTTTTTTGTGAGGCTGCAAGAGGCATCTTGCCTTAAGCTTTAAGCCTTGGGCTTTATGCGTATTTAATAATGATCGATTCGATCACATTGGCTGCGTCCTCACATTTATCTGTAACCGTTTCCATGACCTGGTAAATTTCCCGCTTCTTGATAACCTCCTTGGCATCTGGTTCGGTTTCAAACAAGCGGTCGATACTCATATCAAAAACATCGTCGGCCTGGTTTTCAATGCTATTAATTTTTACCAGGGCGTCAGTGATTTTCCGCATGTCGCGCATATTGCGCAATTCACGTATAGCGGCACTGATTTGAATGGTCCCTTCCACAATCAGATCAGCGAGTTTCTGTATCCCGGTGTCGTTGGGATTTACTTTATAGAAATTAATTTTTTTGGCTGTAGAATAAATGTAATCACATATATCATCCAGGGCACTGGCGAGGTAATGGATGTCTTCCCGATCGAAGGGGGTAATAAAATTTCTTCCCAGCTCGGTAAAAACTTTGTGGGTCAGATCGTCATTCACATGTTCCTGCTCTTCCACCTGGGATACCAGGGCGGCACGTTTGTCAATATCTGGTTCACTGACAACGTTTTTCAAAAGTCGACCCATTTTTGAAACACCATCCGCTACTTCTTCAAAAAGAGAATAGAAGATCCTGTCTTTCGGCATAAATATCTTCATGATGTTGTTCAGCGCCATGACAAAAATTTCGGCAAAATTATGTTTAATAACGGCTGTATCCGGCTGATCCGGTTTGGTAATGATTTCTTAACATTGATCTGATTGATTTAAAATCAATGTGTTACAGGCGATTCTTGCATAACTTGTTAGGGACGCTGACAACATTTTTGTTGTAATAATCGCGAGGAAACGGATATAAGGACGTTAAACCTTTGCGAGCAGGGTGGTGAAGTTGTCGGTTATGACATTCAACGGCTGGCTGGATTCAGCAGGTCCGGGAACGGGGTAATCTTTCGGGTCGTACTGAAATAATTCCCAGTTTTTATTTGCATATTCAAGCGCAGTCATATTTTCTACCCAATCACCGGAATTCAGGTAAACGACTTTGCCTTCGCTGTTTTCGATGGTCCGGATTCCCGGTTGATGGATATGGCCACATATCACATAGTCATATTTCTTTTTGATGGCCAGGGCTGAGGCGATCTGCTCCAGGTCGTTCACTTTGGCTACGGCTTTATTTACTCCCAGCATGACTTTTTTGGATATCGAGACCTTCTCCCTTCCTACGAAAGACAGAATCGTATTCACCAGTCTGTTAAAAAGAATGAGCATTCCGTATCCACTGCTTCCCAGTTTAGCAATCAGGCGTGCACTGCCCTTGGTCGTATTATCAAAAACATCCCCGTGAAAGATCCAGGTCATTTTCTGATCAATTTCGAGGACCAGTTTATCTGTGAGACTAAATCCGCCCATATGAAGGTCTGTGTACCGGCGTAACATTTCATCATGATTTCCGGTAATATAAATAACACGGGTACCGTTACTGATGAACTGTATCAATTCCTTGATGACCTGCATATGTAATGAAGGAAAAAACCTTTTGCTGAATTGCCATCCGTCGAAGATGTCTCCATTCAAGATCAGCATTTCAGGTTGTATACCACGCAGGTAGCTGAGTAATTCTTTGGCCTTACATCCGTAAGTTCCCAGGTGAATGTCTGAAATCACAACCACGTCTAACTTTCTGCGGTCCATAGCGGATGTTTTTCAAAGCTCTTGAATACATGTTACCCCATCATTAAGAAATAGTTAATTGTATGTTGTTGATTTACATAACAATTCGATAAGCCATTCACATTGATGTGAAAACTTCAATTGGCAGAAGGCTAGTTAAAGTAAAGGATGAAGCCGGAATCGGGATACGATGATCCGTATAAGGGAAGGGTGATTTTCAATTAATCTTTCTTCGACTCCAGCGTAAACCCGATGGATGTGCCCACATCCGGTGTGCTGCGCACGTGGATGGCCTGATCATGCGCCTCCACAATATGTTTACAAATTGCCAGTCCCAGACCGGTGCCCCCTTTGTCCCGACTGCGCGCAGAATCTGTTCGGTAGAATCTTTCAAATATCCGCTGCAGGTGTTCTTCTTCTATTCCAATTCCGTCGTCTGTAATTTCCACCAGCACATGTTTACCATCGGTCTTATATACACTTGCGGTAATATTACCATTATGTTTACCATATTTAGAGGCGTTCTCTACCAGGTTTAGCAATACCATCCTGATCTTTTCCTTATCAGCAAATACCAGGATCGGGTATTCACAACCTTTCTTAATACTTGTGCGAAGATTCTTATCCTGCATGGTGATGGAAAGGGATTCAAAAACTTCACGGATCAGATCCTGGATCGGGAAGTTTTGTTTTAACAGCAATTGTTCCCCGCTTTCCAGTTTGGAAATTTCGTCCAGGTCATTCACCAGGTTTACCAGTCTTTCCACATTTCGTTCGGTATTTTCGAGAAAACGTTTTTTTACTTTCAGATCGTCCATGGCACCGTTCAACAAAGTATCCACATAACCCTGTATCGCAAAAATGGGTGTTTTGAATTCATGCGACAGGTTTTGCAGGAATTCTTTGCGAAAAGCCTCATTTTTTCGCAGCATTTCAATTTCTTCCATCTGACGGTTACCCCATTTTTCTACATCTTCCCGCACTTCAGCGATAGATTTTTTTGGCAGAATGTATTTAAAATAGACTTCTTCCTTTCGGGTAGCCTTCGTCTGATGAATAAATTTATAAATCAGCTTGATTTTCCGATTGATGAATGTTTCAATAGCCAGCTGAATGATGAAATAGGAAAACCCAAATATTAGAAATAGCGAAATCAGCGCGTATTTCCAGTTAAAAATGAGGAAATATATGCCTGTGGCAACCAGCGTTGAGATAACAAAGGCCGCCAATGCGGATAATTGCTTAGGGGTGAGATTCTGCGTATTAAGCATTTAATTCACGAACTTATAACCCACGCCTTTTACAGTAGTAATGCAGTCGAGTCCGAGTTTTTGACGGATCTTGCGGATATGCACGTCTATGGTGCGGTCTCCAACAATAACATCATTACCCCATACCTGGTTTAGGATTTCATTACGCAAAAATACTCTTCCCGGGCGGGAAGCCAACAGATAAAGCAGTTCGAATTCTTTTTTAGCCAGCGTTACCTGGCGATCGTCAACAATTACTTCGAATTTGGTAGGATCAATGCTGAGATTGCCTCTTTTCAGGATTTTTTCTGCAGACTCCTTGTTGGAACGGCGTAATAATGCGCCTACCCGGCTGACGATCACTTTGGGGCTGACTGGTTTGTTTACGTAGTCGTCTGCACCGCTTTCCAGTCCTTTGATGTGAAATCCCTCATCACTTAACGCTGTCAGCATCAGTATGAGTGTGTCGTGAAAAATGGGTTGGGAGCGCAGGATTTCACAAACCTCAACCCCACTTTTCTTTGGCATCATGATGTCCAGGATGATCAGGTCAGGATGGGTAGTTTTCGCTTTTACCAATGCATCATCGCCATCGCGGACGCAAATAGTGCGCTGCGGGAAGCCCGCGCGGAACTCCTCGTCGCCCGGCAGGAAGGGTTGGCGTTTAACCGTCGCTATCACATGAAG
>JBGPBW010000267.1:0-6286 GCA_041481385.1 Puia sp. | reverse complement strand
TTGGTTTTTCATACATGTTTTTTCCGTCATATCAGGGGCTATAAATAATCCGGATGATTATCTCCTAAAGATCAATAATCTCAGGAACACACTGAAAAATTTTATTATTACGGCCAGCATTCCTGTTTGCGAATGCGTAGGATAACTCAGTTCAGTTTGTACAGGACTCCGGAAAATGGTGCAGAATCAATGCTTGCGTGGATTGTATGGTTTGCTGACGCAATTTTACTTTTTCTGCATACCAGTTGTCTCTTATCTTCCGGAGTAGTTTTTTTTCACTGGTTTCTTTATGAAGCATCTTTAATTCCTTTTTGAGCATCAAAAGAGCGATACAGAGATCGTGGAAGTCGCCCAGATATCCGGAAACGGACTGAACGGATTTCAGCCGTGCAGAATGTTTGTTTGTTTCCTCTTCTTTCTTCGCAGCAGAAAGAATATACTGCACGTCTTTAAGTTTTTTGCGCATGTCGTGCATGGATTCATCATTATAATCTCCGCTTAGCAGTGTATCCTGAATTGCATGCATTTTCGTTTTAATGAATGAGGAAATAGATTCGGGGCTAAGTCTTTCGGGACAGTTGTTTTTAATCTGGTCCCTGTTTTTTTTCAAATCAGGAAGCTTCCCGATCAATTCAATAACCCTGCGCCTGCAAGCATCTGTTCTCCGGTCAATTTTAAGTTTATAGACAATAGGCTCCACATAATGCATTTCACCTGCGGCCTTAGTTATACTTTGTTTCTGGATCTGCCATTCACGCAGACTACCCAGAGATTTGTACACTTTATTCAGCGGTTTAGGGAATTTGCATGCAGAAGTTTCCCGAATACTGAAACTGAACAGGCGAAGCAGGGCTTTTAGTTTTTTTATTTCGACGCGAAAATCATGAATATTTTCTACTGTGCAGTCCAGGGTCAGTTTATGCAAAACATGTTCTGTTTTGCTGAACCTGTAGTCAATGGCTTTCTGCCATTTTTCTTTTTTTACCTTGGTATCATGAATATCCTGTTCCAATCAATCATTCTTTTGCAATTTGCGATAGAACCATTTTTTGAGCCATTCGGCTGAAACAATATAGGCGGTTATGATCAAAAGTATCCAGCCATAAAATACAAAGGGAAGCCGCGTAAAATTAAACAGGCCACCCAATGCTGTAAATGGCAGAGCTAAAACTGTACCTACGATGAGTACAGTGGCCAGGGATAGATATTTGCCCGGAAGACTTTTCAGGAACGGAAGCCGGGTACGTACAACGAGTACAATCAAGGTGGCGGAAATGACGGATTCCACAAACCAGCCGGTTTGGAATGTCTGCTCATCAGCTTTAAGTAACAGAAGCAGGATCGCAAAGGTCAGGTAATCAAATACGGAACTCAGCAATCCGAAAATCAGCATGAATCGTTGAATAAACCGAAGATCCCAGCGGCGGGGTTTTTCAATAGCTATTGCATCCACACGATCGGTCGCGATGGCCATTTCGGGAAAATCCGTTAACAGGTTTGTGAGCAGAATTTGTTTGGGCAAGAGGGGGAGGAATGGGAGAAAAAGAGAAGCCCCGGCCATACTGAACATATTTCCGAAGTTGGCGCTGGTAGCCATGAATATGTATTTCATGGTGTTGGTAAAGGTCTTCCGGCCAATCAGAATGCCTTCGCCCAAAACATCCAGGTCATTGGCAAGTAAAACTATATCCGCAGCTTCTTTGGCTACATCCACGGCCGAGTCAACAGAAATACCCACATCAGCCGTATGCAACGCGGGAGCATCATTGATACCGTCGCCCATGAAACCGACCACGTGACCCGCTTTCTTCAGGCAGAGTATAATTCTTTCTTTCTGGTTGGGTTCAACGTCTGCAAAAATATCTGCCTTTGCGGCTTTTTGCATGATGGCTTCATCGGACATCAGATGGATTTGTGGTCCGGTCAGTACCAACGGATTGATTATTCCGATCTGGTGCGCTATGCTTTCGGCCACCAGGGCGTTATCACCGGTAATCAGTTTAAACTGTACACCGAGGCGGCGCAGTTTTTCCAGGGTTTGCAGCACATTTTTTTTCGGCGGATCAAAAAGGGTGATAAAGCCCAGGAAGATCATTTGTGTTTCCTGTTCCCGCGTAATATTTTTTTTGTCAACAGAAGGTTTGTAGCCCACACCCAAAACCCGGTACCCCTCACTGCTCAAACGTTGATACCATTTTTGAATGGAATCACGTTCCTGCTCTATGGGAACCCGGTCCCCGTTTTCCGTTTCGGCCTGGCTGCAAATGTCCAGGATTGAATTCAATGCGCCTTTGGTGATGATTATATTTTCCTGGTCATTTTTAATCTGGACAGTCAGCCGCTTTCGAATAAAATCGTAGGGAATTTCGCACTGCATGGTAAATGGATCCGGGGAAGATGTGCAGGATTTACAAATGGCCTCATCGATGGGATTGTGGAAACCCTGTTGGAGGGCTGCGTTCAAACCGGCGTACTTAAGCGTTTTTCCGGAATGTTTTCCCCGGATATCCAGGGCATCTTTAACGACAACTGTTCCATCCGTAATGGTGCCGGTTTTATCCGAGCAGAGTATGTCCATACTTCCGAAATTCTCTATGGAAGACAGTCTCTTTACGATTACTTTCTGTTTTGCCATGGCCCGGGCACCTGCTGCGAGATTCACTGTAATGATGGCAGGTAAGAGTTGAGGAGTCAGACCTACAGCCAGGGCAAGGGAAAACAGGAAAGAATCCAGTGCCGGTTTATGGAGGATAACGTTGATGGCAAAAATGAGGATCACCAGGACAAGGGTTATTTCCATCAGCATAAAACCAAAATGGCGAATGCCTCTTTCAAAACTCGTTTCTACCGGACGGATGCGTAGCCGGTCCGATATTCTGCCAAATTCCGTTAGTTTACCCGTTTGTATCACCAGGGCCCTGGCTTTTCCACTGATGACGTGGGAGCCCATGAACAGGCAGTTGCTTCTTTTCGATAAAGGGGTTTCGGGTGGAAGACTACTGCAATTTTTTTCAACCGGAAAGGATTCTCCCGTGAAAGCTGCTTCATCAACAAACAAATCTTTTACTTCGAGCAGGAGGCAGTCGCCTGGAATGATATCTCCGGCGGAAAGCACCACGATATCTCCGGGAACGATATTTTCCAGTGCTAAATCTTTTTCAATTCCATTTCTATGGATGCGGCAACGGATCTGGACCATTTTCAGAAGTTCCCGGATCGCATGGGCAGCTCCTTTTTCCTGCCAGAATCCCAGAAAACTACTGATGCCGATAATGACCAGAATAATGACGGCATTGGTGAAATCTCCGAGTGCCATGGCCAAAAGTGCGGCTGCAATCAGGAGGATCGTTATGGGGCTTTTAAACTGAGACAGAAACAGAAGGAAGGCTGATGAACGGGTATTCTCCTTAAAGGAATTTGGACCATAACGCTGCAGTCGTAGTCCGGCTTCCGCGTCTGACAAACCATTCTGCGAACAGGAGAGGAGTTCCAATGCTTTTTCCGGACTGAAACTCCAGTAAGCCCCCGTCGAAGACTCCATAAGATCAATTTAGGTGGTTAAGATAATTATACTTTACCAGAACCACGGGAGTGGGTCTTCCGGAATTTCACGAAACGTTTACTGATTTTTCCCAGCCCGTTTCTTTGAGGGCAGGGTCGTTTTCCTTTTTCAGAAAATCAGCATCTGCAAAAGAGGCCGCCTCACGGTTTAGCAGCGCATCATCGGACACTATATCCACCGGTATTTTCCAGGACAGGGATGTTTCATTATAGGCTGGATTGGATTGGGCATTGTAACAGGAAATGATCGACCAGCGCGGATAATCCGAGAGGTTGGCCTCTGAGCGGTGTAAGAGATTACTATGA
Organism: Puia sp.; assembly: GCA_041481385.1. Lineage (GTDB taxonomy): Bacteria > Bacteroidota > Bacteroidia > Chitinophagales > Chitinophagaceae > Puia. The sequence goes on along the minus strand of JBGPBW010000267.1, from coordinate 2,419 downwards.
AAAAACAGCGCGTCGCCGGGTTCTATTTCACAATACACCAGATCCATGGTCTTTAATGCATTATTCACCATTACCATGTCAGCGCCTACCTGTTCACCGGAAAATCCGTGGTTTACCCGGCCGAGTTTATGAGAACCGCGGATCACCTGCAGACAGCCGTTTTCTTTATTGGCTTTTGTCAAAGCGATCATCACACTGAGCAGCTGATCGGGAAACATGAACTGGTTCTTGTACCAATAGCCGTAATCCTGGTGCCATTCCCAGGCGCCGCCAACTTTCGGTTCCTTCTGCATGAGCTTGGAATGAAAATGACAGACCGGAGCAACACTATCCATTAGCTGCGCGACTGAATTGACCATTCTTTCACTCCGGGTCAGGTAACCGAATACATCGTTGCCCGGGGTGAACCAGAGGGAAAGTTTTGTTTTTTTACCTGAAAGGTCGTTCAGGTCTAAAGCGTTGTCGACGATGGAATGATCTCCCGTTGCCGTCTTATACAGCTTATCAATTTCCTGCGGGCTGCAAAAGTTTTTGATCACAATATATCCGTCCCTGTGAAAGGATTTGATCTGTTCGTCGGAGAGTTTTTTGGATGACATGGCATACGTTTTAATCAAAATTAGTACAGTTGACGGAATTCGGACTGATTGATAAACGTTCTAATAGAATCTAATCTAATTATAATGGAATGAATGGTTTAGGAATCCGGGCGCTACTATATTCAGGGGCAAATAGCGCCGTCGAAATTATCCATTGCTGCTGGGAGGTGCTACTGTGATCAAGCGCTGTTTCAAGAAATGCAATCAGTTATGAAACTAATTTTTTAAATTACATTACAACCCCTCCCCGGAAGACCCTCTTTTAAAATCCCGCGCTCATACTGTTTACTTTCTCTGAACTATTACGACAGATATTTGATACCCCAGGAATAATGGCTGGCTGTGCAATTGGAATGGTCATTAACCCACTAAATCAATTATATGAAAAAGTTTCTTCTTTTTTTATTGATTTTGATACTCCTTTTATTTCTCTATTGCTTTTTTTTCAGGAAAGGGGGTTGTTGTATTGGAAGAGGCCAGAAACCAGATACAGCAAATCATTGGGTAAACTGGAACGTACTTTTTACTCCTGCTTCTGTCGGAGATGCTCCTGCCACTATGAAACAGTTTGAAGATTCTCTTAGAAAATATATAACGGACTCTAACTCCGCTGCAATACTCAAATTTACTTATCATCATTGTCCCTGTGACACACTATTAACCAATATGGATGTCACCGCTATTTATCCGAGTGGAAACCCCGTATCGCCTCCGCCCACCAAGCCGCCCATTGGACCATCCGGGGATTTTACTGTGGGAAATAATTTTATGACCTATACTCCCGAGTTTAAAGACTCGGTTAAAACTGATACGCCAGGTCTCAGTCAATACAATGTTCACATTACAACTCAGGGTTCAAAAAGCTCCAAATTACTCGCAGTTATTGACACCGGGCTGGATTCGGTGGGCTTTCAACACGCTCATCACGGAACTATTTGGGTGGGTGATATGTTATGGAAAGATCCTTTAAGAGATAATACTATTTATGATGTAGTGTTAGGCGAAAATACCGGTGATCTGAGGGACCAGACAAAAGTGCGGCATGGAACCGCTGTAACAGAGATTGTGCTTAATCAACTCCATCTTCTGCATGGGCAAACTCCGAAGATTATGTCCATTAGAGCTTTTGACGATTCAGAAATTGGCAGTATCTATACGGTAAGCTGTGCATTAAGCTACGCTATTCAAAATAATGCCAATTTCATCAATGCCAGCTGGGGATATTTCGGATCCGAGGATTCTGTATTGCTTAAGTATCTTTTAAAGGCTAACGCGAAAAATATCCCGGTCATCGCCGCCGCAGGCAATACACCAGGTATACATGATCCTGGACAAGTCTGCAATGCTGGCGAAAATACCCTGAATTTTCTGAATAGACTTAAAACAAAGGATTCTCTTTTTTATCCGGCGGCTTTCGCTCCCATAATTCCCAATCTGGTTAGTGTTACCCAATTGCATAATATTAGTAATTCCCCGGATCCTTCTTTGCAATTTTTTCCTTGTTATTATCAAAATTACTCCTCAGACTTTATAACGGTGGGGGCATTCGATAACACTCAGACAAACACATATCAATGCTGTAAATTTACAGCCAAGGTATATTCAGAAACAAATCCTATTGAAGGATCTTCATTCGCTACACCCGCAATTACGGCGCGACTGATGAATGATTTTTCAGTCGGCGCAACTGATATCAAAAGTTTTATAAATATAAATTCGTCAAAGTCGACCAGCGCAGCTCAATTTACATTAAAAGGTAGTTATTATACATTCGTTCAGTTACCCTAGAATATTTTTGCATTGTGTTTTAAGAAATGTTT
>JBGPBW010000266.1:0-6367 GCA_041481385.1 Puia sp. | reverse complement strand
AATTATCGCCCATTGCCCTGTTCACGTACAACCGGCCACACCATACCCGGAAGACCATCGAGGCTCTGCAGTTGAATAAATTATCTTCCGGCAGCGATCTGTTTGTTTTTTCAGATGGTCCGAAGGAAGGTTTGCCCGGAACCCAGGTGCAGGAAGTGAGAAATTACCTTAAAACCGTTAGTCAATTCAAATCGGTCCGTATTATCGAAAGAAAAACCAATTTGGGTCTTTCTGCAAATATTCTGGACGGAGTTCAGCAAATCATAGCGGAATTCGGGAAAGTGATCGTACTCGAAGACGATCTGCTCACTTCCCCCTTCTTCCTGGATTTTATGAATGAAGGGCTCCGCTTATATGAAAATGATGAACGGGTGATCAGCATCCACGGTTATACATATCCGGTTAAAGAAAAATTACCGGATACTTTTTTTCTCAGGGGAGCCGATTGCTTTGGATGGGCAACCTGGAAAAGAGGATGGGATTTATTTCAGTCCGACGGTCGCCTGTTGCTGAAGGGGCTGATAGAATCCCATCAAACGGATCAATTTGATTTTGAAGGAAGTTATCCGTACATCCAAATGCTCAGAGATCAGATCGATGGCAAAAATAATTCCTGGGCCATTCGCTGGTATGCATCCGCATTTTTAAAAAATAAATTTACCCTTTACCCGGGCAAATCCCTCGTGTCGAACAATGGCGGTGACGGCAGCGGGACCAACAACGGGTTTGAATATTCGCCACCGGTTCCATTCAACCCGTATCCCGTGAAAATATCTCTGATCGAAGTAGGTCAGAATGTGCAAGCTTACCAGGCTTTTGCCGCCCATCACCAAAAAGCCATGCACCCGAATTTGTGGAGAAAAATCAAACGCAAATTGAGAATAGCCCTTAAGCCATGATAAATTAATATATGCATGCGAGCCGGCCTGTTTTTGATTTAAGACAACTCATACCTCCCCTGTTTCTCACGTTATTAAAAAAGGGGAAAAAATATGGGTGGAAAGGGGATTACAAAAACTGGCAGGAAGCAAAGGATTTATCGGACACATATGATAATGTACTTATACTTGAAAAAGTAAAACAGGCCCTGTTAAAAGTCAAAAATGGAAGTGCGGTTTATGAGCGCGATTCCGTTTTGTTCAACCAGATTCATTATTCCTGGCCGCTGCTGTCAGCCTTACTTTGGATAACTACGCTGAACAAAGGCTCACTTAAAGTAGCTGATTACGGAGGCTCCCTGGGCAGTTCATATTTTCAAAACCGGTTTTTCCTGGCTACGATTTCCGGATTACAATGGAATATCATTGAACAGGAAAACTTTGTAGCCTGCGGACAACAATTTTTTCAGGACGATATCCTGCATTTTTTTTATTCGCCCGAGCAAATGATCGCAAAACGGGGTGTGCCGGATCTTGTAATTCTTTCCTGCGTATTACCTTATCTGGATAAACCCTATGATATACTGACGAGCCTAATGCGATATAAAATACCTTATATCCTGGTCGACAATACCTATTTTAATTATGAAAACAGGGACCGGATATGTATTCAACTGGTTCCGCCTGAAATTTATAATGCGAGTTACCCTTGCTGGATGTTAAATTATGAACGTGTCAAATCCATTTTATCGGCTGAATATGATTTGATTTCGGCCCACGAAAATGATTCTTTTATTTTCCTCGAAGGAAGAAAGATTCAATACCGTGGTATGTTTTTTAAATTAAAAGAATGAAAATTATCGATACCATTCTGCAATCATCATTTTTCAAAGATCAGCCACCGGTATTGATGGATATCGGTGCGTCGGGCGGAATCCACACCAAATGGAAAACGATCGCAAAATATGCCTGTTGCCTGGCATTCGATGCGGATGATCGGGAGTTTCAAATCAGCGAGGAAATTAACAAGGACTATAAAAAATTAATCCATATAAACCGGATTGTAACAGCCCTCCCTTCCGGGAATACGCCCTTTTACCTTACCCAGTCTCCATTTTGTTCCAGCATACTGGAACCGGATGAAAAGAAACTAGATCCCTGGTTATTCAAATCTTTATTTGAAGTGCAAAAAATAACCAGCCTGCCTGCCGTTACCCTCTCCGAAACGCTTCAGTCAACAGGCATTTCCTATATCGACTGGTTTAAAGTGGATACACAGGGCACGGACCTCCGTCTTTATAAAAGCCTGCCGGAAAATATCAGGGAAACCATCCTGTTAGCTGAATTTGAACCGGGAATCCTGGATGCCTATAAAGAGGAAGACAAACTGTATTCTGTAATGGAGGAAATGCAAGTGCAGGGATTCTGGCTTTCTTCCATGAATGTGAAAGGCACCCAGCGACTGCAAAACGGTTATTCGGCCCAGATAGGCAACTTTCTAAGTGAAAGAATCATTAAAACCTCTCCCGGCTGGGCCGAACTGACTTATTTTCGCAACCCGGGAGACCTGTCCTGCAGGAGTTTGCTCCTGATGATTGTCTTTGCTGTACTGGAACGACAATATGGTTTTGCACTCGAACTGGCAGACAAAGGCATACAGCAATACCCGGATTCTTTACTGGTTGAATGCAGGAAAGCAGTTTTAATCAAAATTCAAAAAGAAAAAAGAAAAATTCCTCTGATTTTACTAAAGAGAAAAATCAATAAATTATTTGCCAACATCCATGCTTAATTTCTGTACCCTATTTGATTCAAACTATCTTTCCAGGGGTCTGGCGCTTTATGAGTCCCTTAAAAGTACTTCACCGGATTCCCATTTATATGTCGTTGCATTCGACAGTGCATGTTACCAATACCTTGAAGAACTTCACGAACACAAACTTACCGTCATATCCCTTGCCGAGTTTGAAGATGAAAAATTATTGCAGGTTAAACCCGGAAGAACAGCGGCAGAATATTGCTGGACCTGTACCCCGTCAATAATTTTATATTGCATAGAAAAATTCCAACTATCGGCCTGTACTTATGTGGATGCAGACATGATCTTTTACGATGATCCCCAAATACTGATCGATGAAGCGGGTTTGCAGTCAATTTTGATTACCGAACACAGGTATACCCGTGACTATGATGTTTCTGCAACACATGGCAAATACTGTGTTCAGTTTATGTATTTTAAAAATAATATGGAAGGAATAAATACCCTGCAATGGTGGCGTGAGCGTTGTCTGGAATGGTGTTTCGCCCGTTTGGAAGATGGGAAATTCGGCGACCAGAAATACCTCGATGACTGGCCCAAGAGGTTTCCCGGCGTATGGGTTCTGCAAAACCCGGGCGGGGGACTCGCCCCCTGGAATATTCAACAGTATACATTGGAAAAAATGAATGGTAAATTATTCATTTCGGACAAAAAAATTGGGGAGCGGTTCCCGCTGGTTTTTTTCCATTTCCATGGATTGAAGTTTTTCACCGATGATAAAGTGGCGTGCAGCGGAGCACTTTACGAGATGGACGGATCGATCAAGGACATTTTATACTTTCCTTATATCCGTCATTTACTGGAAATAGGAGATCATGTGGTCAGGTCAGGATTCAAACAAAACCCGCAGGGTGCTCAACAGACTGCTCCAGCCCCAAGGGAAATCATTTTCCAATATCTGAAGAATATCATTTCGCTCAGCCTGAGTGGAAATTTGTCACTCGTAAATAAAAGGCTTTACGACAGCCGCCTGCACAACCATATCTATAAACTGAGCGGCATTAAATAATACGTATGGCTTACCTAATTGATCTGAAAACATTTGTTGACAAAAGGGGCAATCTCACCGTTATCGAAAAAACCATCCCTTTTGAAATAAAACGAATATTCTATATCTACGGAGTGGATGATTCCCGGCGTGGAGGACACAGGCATAAAACGACCATACAGGCCGCCATTTGCATCCAGGGAAGTTGCCGGATTTACAATAATGACGGAAAGGATGAAAACGAATACATCCTCGATAAACCGAATAAATGTCTTATCCTCGAAACCCGCGATTGGCACACGATGTTTGAATTTTCCGCGGATGCCATTCTCATGGTTCTCGCATCCGAATATTTTGATCAGCACGATTATATATTTGAACCTTATAAAAAATGATAGAATACGAAGACCTGGGGAAAGTAAATGAACCCTTTTTCGCCGCTTTTAACAAAGCATTCGATGAAGTGCTCCGGAGCGGATGGTATATTTTGGGCAACCACGTAAAAATTTTTGAGAGGGAATTTGCCATGTATTGCGGAACCTCCTTCACCTGCGGCGTGGCAAGTGGTTTGGATGCCTTATTACTTTCCTTAAAAGCCTGCAATTTTGACGCTGGGGACGAAGTGATCGTGCCGTCCAATACCTATATCGCAACAATTCTTGCTGTTCTGCATGCCGGTTTAAAACCTGTTCTTGCTGAGCCGGATATTTTAACCTACAACATAGATCCTGTTGAAATTGAAAATAAAATTACACCTCGCACCCGGGCTATCCTGGTGGTGCACCTCTACGGTAAAATGTGCGCCATGGACCGGATTTTACCCCTTGCCCGCAAAAAGAATTTAAAAGTGATTGAAGACTGTGCGCAGGCACACGGCGCTTCTATCAGAAATAAAAAAGCCGGAAGTTTTGGTGATTTGGGCGCATTCAGTTTTTATCCGACAAAAAACCTGGGCGCGCTGGCCGATGCGGGATTAGTGGCTACATCTGATGAGGATTTTTACCGGTCGATATACAGTTTACGCAATTACGGATCCCGGTTAAAATATCATAACGAAAAGATCGGTTATAATTCCCGACTGGATGAAATCCAGGCCGCTTTTCTTTCGGTAAAACTCCCACATCTCGACCGGCTAAACCAGCATAAAAAAAATCTGGCTGCGCTGTATTTTCAGGGTTTGAAAAGCGAGTTTATCAAACCTCTCGTTCAGGAAGACTATTCTGATGTATACCATATTTTCAATATCCGCCATGAAAACAGAGATCAACTCAGGGAGTTCCTGCTTAAAAATGAAATCAAAACGGAAATTCACTATCCGGTAGCACCCAATAAACAACCTGCCATGATCGGCATACTGGATAGAGAACCAACTCCGATCACAGAGGAAATCCATCGCACTACCTTGAGTCTGCCCATTTCTTTTCATCATACTCCCGCTGATATTGAAAAAGTCATTGAAGTAATGAACAAGTTTTGAAAATATGATTTCCTGAACTGTGGAATCGATTATTTCGCTTGCCACAAAATGTGTAGTTTCGGCCGGAGAAACCGGGCAAATCCGCTGAAAGTATGGCCAACCAGATAAGCTTTAATAAATATTTACCGTTTGCTCTCCTCTATTTTTTTTTCAATTCGGTTTTTTTGCCTCTGGGTTTACTTTACACATCGATACTAACTCCATTTTTTCTATACTGGCTGTACGGGCAAAACAAAATACAATATGTCTGGATCTTCTTCCTGATTACGATTCCTTTTGCATGCATTCATTACCTGCAGGGCATCGATCTTTATTATTATTTCAAATCCTGGCTCCTGCTTTTCACTGTTTTTGTATTTATTTTGACGATTTCCCAATTTTTTCGGGTCACCCACTCACTTCGAATGATCTTCAGGTTGCTGTTAGTAATAAATTTTTTTTTCGTACTTGTTGCCTGTATCATTTTTTTTATTCCACATGCCCGAGAACTGATGTGGTCTGTTTATGATATCTCGACGGGTATTACAAAATTTCCCCGCCTCAGTTTATTTACCTATGAGCCTTCTTATTATTCCACCCTGCTGATTCCGTTTGCATTCTATTATTATCTCAAAATGATTTTTTTTAAATTGCCGAATGCCGGATATGTATTTTTCATGGTGACTTTTCCGCTGGTCATTTCATTTTCCCTGGGAGCCATCCTGGGAATCGTAATGAGCCTCTTATTGCTCTTTTTCTCAAATATCAGATCCTTTTCCCGGAGGAAAAGAATAGCTGAATATACACTGGCTATTCTGTTGCTGATCATCACAGCAGTCGTCATCTGGTATTATGTATACCCAGAGAATCCATTTTTCTTAAGAATTAAAAATATATTATCCGGGAGGGACTCTTCTTTCAAAGGCCGGTCCTCCGACTCGTTCTATCTGGCACTCCAGGTTGCCCGTGAAAAAAGTATTTATTTCGGTGTAGGTCTCGGACAACTGAAATTACTGGGTGCCGCAATTTGGAATACATATTATAATACCACTATCAACATCAGTGCTATTGTCATCCCCAACGCTGTTGCCGAAACATTTGCAATTTTTGGCATAAGCGGTTTGCTGATCCGGTTCAGCCTTGAATGGTGGTTATTCTTTCGGACCAAAACATATGCAAACTACTACCGGCTGGGGCTCTTCATCTATATTTTTATTTATCAGTTT
>JBGPBW010000265.1:0-6412 GCA_041481385.1 Puia sp. | reverse complement strand
GGTATGAAACAGCGCCTGGGTATTGCCGTTGCACTGATCCATAATCCGCGTTTGATTATTTTGGATGAACCGACCAATGGTCTTGATCCGCAGGGTATCGCGGATATGCGCAACCTGATCCTGCATCTGAGCCGCCATCTCCATAAAACCATCATTGTATCATCACACCTGCTCAATGAAATCGAACAGGTGTCTACCCGGATGCTCATCATTGATGAAGGAAAAAAAATGGTGGAGGCAGCGGTATCCACACTCATCGATCCGGCCAAAACAATGGTTGAACTGGAAGTGAAAGATCCGAAACAAACTGAGAAATTACTGGAGTCCACACGGTGGTTACCCTATTTACAAAAAACAACGGGGCATTCGCTGGTTTTTCAAATGCCCAGGGAACAAATCCCTGATTTGAATCGCCAGATGGTGGAATGGCAGGTGCCTGTTTTATCATTGCAGGTGAAGAGTTCACTGGAAGCTTATTTTTTATCACTAACCCGGATGAATCAATATGTGGTCCCTTTTACAGATTGAACTCCTGAAAATATTCCGGAAGCCGAGAACCTATATCAGTTTCGGCGCGATCGCACTGATGGTGATCATCATTCAGATTGCGTTGAAATCGGATGGCCAATCATATATCGAATTTATCGTAGGCAGTCTGAAAGATTCGCTCGACATTCCCTATACCCATATTTTAAATGGATATTTTGTCTGTTTTGTGATTTTGAATTTGCTGCTGATCCATATTCCATTATTGATCGCGCTGGTGGCCGGTGATTCCATCGCCGGTGAAGCCAATATGGGAACCCTGCGGCTGATCGCCAGCAAACCCATCAGCCGGACGGAGCTCATGCTGGCCAAATTTTTTGCAACCGTTATTTACACCGCACTGCTGCTGATCTGGCTTGCCTTCATCGCACTCCTGCTCAGCATCTTTTTGTTTGGAACCAATGATATCCTGATCGCGCGCAATGACGCATTGGAAATCATCCGGAGTAATGATGTGTTGTGGAGATATGCGGCCGCTTTTGCCTTTGCGACCCTGGCACTGACAACGGTTGCAGCCCTGGCGTTTTTATTATCCGTATTTGCAGATAATTCCATCGGGCCCATCGTGTCGACGATCAGCATCGTGATCATCTTTACGATTTTATCGGAAATGCAGATCCCTTTATACGACCGAACCATCAAACCTTTTTTATTCACCTCGCATATGCTTGCCTGGAAAGGATTTTTCTATAGTAAGGTCGATGCAGGCGGCACGGCCATTTCGGGGACTGTAGAAAATATCCGTGCGATTGCGAAAAGCTGCCTTATCCTGGTGTTGTATATTGTTGGTTTTGTTTCGACGGCGATTTATGTTTTTAATAAGAAAGATATTCTTTCTTAGGCGTGAAGCTTGAAGCGTAAGGCTTGAAGCATGAAGCAAAAAATATTAAGATGGTAAAACATTATTTAGTGAAGATTTTTGTTTTGATCTGTATTCCTCTTTTTATCAAAATGGAATTGGTCTTTGCGCAGGACCCGGCGGCGGTGGTGCGTCAGATCAGGGACAAACTGGAGAAGATCAACGATTATGAAGCTGATGCTTTTTTGAAAACTGAAATATCCTTCCTAAAAGTTCCTGACGCCAAAGTGAAAATATATTATAAAAAACCCGATAAGATTAAGATCAAAAATGAAAACGGCATTTCTCTGGTGCCCAAAGAAACAGTAAGTATCAGTCTTTATAGCCTTGTGAATAGTCCCTACCAGGCGCTGGATGGCGGCACAGATCTCGTGCAGGGAATTCCTGTCCGCATCATTAAATTATTGCCTTCGGACGAAAACGGTGAACTGGTTTTGGCAATCCTGTATATCGATATGAAACGACTGCTGGTATTGAAAGCCAGGACTACTACCCGGGAAAACGGCACAGACGAAGTGGAATTACATTATGGAAAATTTCTATCGATAGGTATGCCCGATCAAATTGTATTCAGCTTCAATACCCAGGATTTCAAACTGCCCAAGGGCGTCACCTTCGACTACGACGACGGATCGATGAAAAAGAAACCGGCTGACACGGGCAAAAACCAGCGGGGTAAGATTGAGATCACTTATTTGAACTACACATTGAACAAAGGTTTGTCCGACGGTTTGTTCAAATAGTTGGCGGTTGGCGGTTGGCAGTTGGCGGACGGAACAAAAATTTGAAAAGGTGGTCTTATTTCGCTTTTTTTGCCGTTAGTCAATTAAACAGACTCCATACATGGTAGACATCGGTTCGAAGCGCCTTTCCATTCAGGATTTTTCGGATATCGTGCTTAAATCGGATAAGGTCGGCCTGAATCCTGTGGCTCTGGATAAGGTGGATGCCAGTTTTCAGTTTCTCCAGCATTTTTCTACCGGTAAACTCATTTATGGGATCAATACGGGTTTTGGGCCAATGGCCCAGTACAAGATCAGCGATGAAAACCGGCTGCAGCTTCAATATAATCTGATCCGCAGTCACAGTTCCGGCATGGGTAACACGATGAGCCCCCTGCTCGGCAAGGCCATCCTCGTCGCCCGGTTGAACAGCCTGATGCAGGCACATTCCGGCATCCACCCCACCCTCGTGGAGTTGCTGGCTGCCATGATCAACCACGATATCATTCCCTGTATTTACGAACACGGTGGTGTCGGCGCCAGTGGCGACCTGGTTCAACTGGCTCATGTCGGTCTCAACCTGATCGGCGAAGGAAAGGTCTGGTATGAAGGTAGCTGGCAGACTGCGGCATCAGTTTTTCAGAAAGCGGGATTAAAACCCCTTGAAATTCGCATTCGCGAAGGCTTGTCTGTGATCAACGGCACTTCAGCTATGACGGGTATCGGGCTGGTCAATATCCTATATGCCAAAAAACTCATGGCCTGGTCCGTCATGCTGTCCTGCATGACCAATGAAATTGTGGAAGCCTACGACGATCACTATTCCAAAGAACTCAATATTGTAAAACATCATTACGGACAGAATTATGTGGCCGCGATGATGCGTGGTGTTTTGAAGGGCAGCAAGATGATTCACAGCCGCACCGAACATTTATATAATCCCGCCAATATCGAGCATGATGTTTTTGAAGACAAAGTGCAGGAATATTATTCACTCCGCTGCGTGACCCAGGTCCTCGGTCCCATTTATGATACCATCGAACACGCAGAGCGAATCCTGGTGGAAGAACTGAATTCCGTCAATGATAATCCGGTAATCGACCACATGAACAAGAACATCTTTCATGGCGGCAATTTTCATGGCGATTATGTTTCACTGGAAATGGATAAGCTGAAAATCGCCATCACGAAACTCTCCATGTTGTCGGAAAGGCAGTTGAATTACTTACTAAATGAAAAGTTGAATCAAATTCTGCCACCCTTTGTAAATCTGGGTGTTCTGGGTTTGAATTTCGGTATGCAGGGGCTTCAGTTCACGGCAGTTTCAACAGTTGCGGAGAATCAAACCCTCTCCAACTCCATGTACGTGCATAGCATACCCAACAACAACGACAACCAGGATATTGTGAGCATGGGTTGCAATGCAGCGATGATGGCGAAGAAAGTGATGGATAACAGTTTTGAAGTACTGACCATTCAGGCGATGACCGTTCTCCAGGCCATTGACTATCTCCATTGTCAGGAGCGACTTTCACCGGCAACTCATCGGGTGTACTCGGCGATCCGAAAGATATTTCCGAAATTTATAGAAGACAGTCCCAAATACGAAGAACAGGAAAAAGTGAAGAACTGGCTCTTGCAAAATGATCCGTTATGAAGTGCGCACTCGTAACCGGTGGATCCAGGGGAATCGGCAGGGCCATATCCATTCATCTGGGTTCCAAAGGTTATCATGTGCTCATTAATTTCAGAAGTAATCTGGCGGAAGCCGAGCGCACGCTGGATTCCATCCGCCAAAATAAAGGCACCGGCGAATTACTTCCTTTCGACGTAAGTGATAAACAGGACATTTCAAAAACACTGGGTCTCTGGATGGAAAATCATAAGGAGGATCCGATTGAAGTGTTGGTAAATAATGCAGGCATCAAGGACGATGTGTTGATGATGTGGATGAAAGATGCGCAATGGGAGAACGTGATCAAAACAAATCTCGACAGTTTTTTCTACGTGACACGCCAGGTGTTGAACGATATGCTCCTGAAAAGATATGGACGTATTATTAATGTGGTTTCACTTTCCGGACTCAGGGGACTTCCCGGTCAGACGAATTATTCAGCAGCCAAGGGTGGTGTAATTGCGGCGACCAAGGCGCTGGCGCAGGAAGTGGGCAGAAGGGGAATCACAGTGAATGCCGTTGCGCCCGGATTCATAAAAACCGATATGACTGAAAATATTTCCGAAAAAGAAATGAAGGCACTGATCCCGGTAAACCGGTTCGGCGAGCCTGAGGAAGTGGCCCACCTGGTCGGGTTCCTGGTTTCTCCCGAAAGCAGTTATATCACCGGGGAGGTGATTTCGATTAACGGGGGAATGCACTAATGGAGTGTGGAGGTGTGGAAGTGAACCTATAATTAAAATTAGATAGTTTCTTATAACTTAGTGAAAATAAAATATTTGTCATATAAAAATGATTCAGTCGAATTTCCTCTCCCAAATTTCCAAACACCAACAGTTCCTCACTTCCACACCTCCACACTTCCACACTTGCACACTTCTATACTCCCATACTTTCCTTAATTTGCTCCCATGAACAGAGTGGTCATAACAGGCCTCGGCATTTATTCATGTATCGGAAAAGATCTGGAGCAGGTGAAGGACAGTCTTTTAAAAGGAAGGTCCGGCATCATGTTAGACCCCAGCCGGAAAGAATTGGGATTTCGTTCTGCATTGACCGGTTTTGTTGACCGCCCCAACCTGAAGGGGCTACTGGACCGAAGGGCCAGGATTATGCTACCCGAGCAGGGTGAGTATGCTTATATGGCTACCATCCAGGCGCTGGCCCAGGCAGGGATCACCCCTGAATATATACATGATCATGAGATCGGCATTTTGTACGGGAACGACAGCTCAGCCAGGTCAACCATTGACGCCGTAGATATCGTGCGTCAGAAAAAAGATACCATGCTGGTGGGTTCCGGTGCCGTTTTTCAAACCATGAATTCAACGGTCACCATGAACCTGGCGACCATATTTAAATTACGCGGTATCAATTTTACGATCAGCGCAGCCTGCGCCAGCGGGTCGCACGCCATAGGACTGGGATATCATTTTATCAAAACCGGGTTGCAGGAATGCATTATTACCGGCGGTGCACAGGAAATCAACCCGTTTTCCATGAGTAATTTCGATGCACTTTCTGCATTTTCCACGCATGAAAATGAGCCCGAAAAAGCCTCGCGTCCCTTTGATAAAGACCGGGACGGACTGATACCCAGCGGTGGCGGTGCCACGGTTATTTTAGAAAGCCTGGAGTCTGCCCGGAAAAGAGGTGCTGTGATACTGGCTGAAGTTGTGGGGTATGGTTTTTCCTCCAATGGAGAGCATATTTCAAACCCTACCGTGAGCGGACCGGTCCGTTCATTGGAAATGGCCCTGAAGGATGCAGGAATTAAAGCGGAAGCCGTTGATTACGTGAATGCGCATGCCACATCTACCCAGGCGGGAGATTCAAGTGAAGCGCGGGCGCTGGCCGAGGTATTTGGAGAACAAAAAGTTCCGGTAAGTTCAACAAAATCCATGACCGGACATGAATGCTGGATGGCAGGCGCCAGCGAGATCATCTATTCCGTGATCATGATGCAGAATGATTTTATCGCACCCAATGTGAACTTTGAACATCCGGATGAAGACTCGGCCAGACTGGATATCGTAAAAACCACCCGGGAAAAAAATATAAATGTATTTTTGTCGAACTCTTTCGGATTTGGAGGAACGAACTCCTCCCTGATCGTAAGAAAATGGCAACCCTAACCGTAAAACCCTGACTGCTATGAAACAACAAGAACCGATTATTGACCGGATTAACGGGTTATTATCAGAAGAATTTGAAGTGGATATCATCCGGATGTTACCTGCCGCGAACATCAGGCAGGTGCTTGAACTGGACAGCCTGGACTATATTGACCTGGTCGTTGTGGTCGAAAATAATTTTTCCATCAAGGTGAAACCAGAGGATTTTATCAGCATCATCAGTTTCCAGGATTTCTATACATATATTATCTCCCGCACATCATCTAAAGAACCAAGCGATGCCGTCATGGCAGGGCAAGTCCAGGGGTAACACCACCGGTTTCAGGATTTTCGTGTGGGTACTCAAACATGCGGGTCTGACGCCTGCTTATTTGTTGTTGCGTGTTGTTGCCTTCTACTTTTTTTTGTTTTCAGGAAAGGCCTTTCATTACCAATATGTATTTTTCAGGCAACGTCTCGGCTTCTCCGCCCGGTC
>JBGPBW010000264.1:0-6438 GCA_041481385.1 Puia sp. | reverse complement strand
ATTGTTTGGTGCATTCGATGATTATTTTTTTAAGCTTGGGTACTTCAAAATAGTCATCGGAAAAGTAATCTCGAATGGTGATATCGCCATTTAATTTTTCGATAAAGCAATTACTGAATTTCTCAGGATCTATTCTACCGGGGAGTTTTTTTTCTTCGATCTTTTTCTTGAGTTTGTTTTTTAAAGCGGACTGAAATTCCGGCGTTAAAATAAATATGGCATTCGTATCAAGGATATTTTGTTTGACACAGCTTGCCAGTAGTGAACTCAGACTGTCCTGCATAGAGCCTTTTAAAGTAAAAAAGCCTGGCGAGAGCTTAAATTGTTCTACGAATGCGGAGTCTTTTTTGATCAGTTCGTAAAATTGCGGGATTAAACAATTGCACAATTTTGAAGAGTCGACGCCTTTGCCGAATAACTTACCCATAGCACTGATGCAAGGCTGTCGGTCAATGTGGATATTTGCTACAATAATTTCATCGACTGACTTTTTTGGCTGAAGATGTTTGCAGGTCCATATCCCTAAAAATGATAATGCAATAAATAGACTGAATTTTGTGGAATTAGTCATTAGAAATTTCAGAAATTATTTTCTTTTTTATTTGGGGTTCTATCTATTCGAATAAATGAGGTGCTACCTAAAACCAGGTTTAAAAATTATTTTATGAATTAACTCATGCATGCCAGCTGGGCAACTGTTTATATTTGTCGCGACAGATTCTAGTAAGTTAATCCTCAGTATCATTAGGAAAATCCGCACAATCATCAATAAACGTTATCCACCAGTAAACTTTAATTTAAGCGATATTTTGTTTGATCATCTCCTGGGGAAAACTAATACGCCGGAGTATCCTACCAAACTTCGGATGATAACCGTTGACGAGCCGATCCTTCATTCCACCGAGGCCTGTTTTGCGATGGACCAATTTGCCGTTAATTTTTTGTCCGCTACGCCCGATATATAGTAATTCCTCTTTATCAGGAAAAACCTGATAAATCAGATACACGCCACTCTGATTGGTCGGTGCATTACACTTGTCTTTCACAATTTCATGCGGGCGAAAAGTAAAGGAACCCTTTACCTGATATTTTTTTAAAACGGCATCGAACATAATTTAAATATAGGCCAATTTAATATATTCTTATTACTTCAATAACAACCGCTTATCGACACATCCCCTTCAATTTTATGCCGCCGGGATGATCTGACGAAATGGTCTAAATCATTGGATCATCATCTGGAGGAGCTTGTTACTAAAGGGATTTAAATTGCTGGGTAGACTAAAGGGCAAAGTTGACAAATTTTAATACTTTGAAATAAGGGAGTGTTTTAATAATATGTTGATGCAGAGTAGTATGAAGACTATTGCATAAGAGTAAACCCTTAGATTGTTTATGATCGGCTGAAGGTGTATGTTGCAATAATAAAGCAATTCTCATGACCCCCAAAACCCTTTTCACGATCATCCTTAAAATTATCGGTCTGTTTTTCATCCGGGATTTATTGCTCTCAATCCCCCAGTTACTGTCATTCATTTTGTACCTGAAAAATGGCGAGACGCTGGTAGCGGTGTGGAATCTAATTTCAGGCGGAATCTTTATCCTGCTTGAATTACTCATTTGTTATTACCTGATCTTTAAAACCGACTGGATCATTTAAACAAAGGGCGTTTATTTTTTTGCAGTGGATTCGATGTCTCCCCATCTCTAGTAAACCTGCTTGACTAATTTCTTCCGGGATTTTTGAAATGGCGTCAGTCATCTGAAGGTCAGACGAGCTTCTTTGTTCGTTTTAGCCGATACTTTTGTACCACCTCCATTTGTTGAGCCTTTTACCAGATCTTTCGATTTGGAACCGGTAAAATTCTCCATTCCATTTACCGAAACTTCCTTGCCTCGCAGATCAAGATCAAGGCCCTTCCCTTTTGGAAGCTCAAGAGAGATATTGCCATTGTCATTATTAGTCACAATTTCGCCAGTGATTTTAATTACCGACAACGAAATATCGCCATGGTCGGTAGATGCATTCACACTGCAGGACATGCCATCCAGATTGACATTTCCATGTGAAGTGGATGCGGTCAGTTCGCCTCCGATGGTGTTGCCGGATACGTCCCCGTGCTGGGTGCCGGCACGCACTTTACCTTTTAGATCTCTTAAATTGATATTTCCGTGGGAAGTGATGAGCTTTATCGTGCCTTCGCAGTTCCTGCCTGTAACATCTCCATGGTCTGTGCTAACATCAATATCATTGTTGCAATCAGTGACGGAAACATTACCGTGAGAAGTTTGTCCGACCAGTTTTCCTGTTATTTTGGAAATAATTATATCTCCATGGCTGGTTTCGGCATCCTGGCTGCCTTCCAGTCCCGTAAGGTCAATATTTCCATGGCTGGTCTTTAGAATGCTTGATGCAGTCTTTGGCATATATATCTCGAAAGAGATACTCAGTCCGGATTCATTGAATAGAATATCTTTTTTCTGGTGCACAGAAGCGTTGAGCACATCACCGGAAAGTGAAATCTCTAAAGTATAGTATTCATCCAATTTTTTTTGAATCTCCTGCTTGCTCAATTCCTGGTTACTTTTACTGGAATGTACATAAACTTCCACCCTCGTTTGTGAAGCAGGCACATCTGAAACAGAGATATTGCCGTGACTTGTACCCGCAATGATCTTTTTAGGCGACGCTTCCTTGAATGATTTTGTGGTATACAGATAGTCTGATTCAGAATGCTGGGCCTGCACGGCTAAACAGGACGCTGCAAGAATAAATGCAAAGGCAATGTTTTTCATGTTATAAATTGTGTGATGTGAAAATATCATTAAGATGCTTGCAAGAAGATCCAATAAATGAAAAA
Organism: Puia sp.; assembly: GCA_041481385.1. Lineage (GTDB taxonomy): Bacteria > Bacteroidota > Bacteroidia > Chitinophagales > Chitinophagaceae > Puia. Next base: position 3,577 of record JBGPBW010000264.1, on the reverse strand, counting down.
GTAATTATTTTATTTTGACGAAGACATTTTGATTATTTCGAAAGTCTAATAAATTTCAACCTTAAATAGTTTACTCCGTCCTCAATGACTTAACCGGACTCGCTACCGCTGCTTTAACGGCCTGAAAACTTACCGTAACAAAGGTGACGAATAAAGCGCCTGCTCCGGCCGCGGCAAAAATCCACCAGGACAGGTCAACCCGGTAAATGTAATTCTGCAGCCAGCTATGCATGAAATACCAGGACAAGGGAACGGCGATAAAAAAGGAAATAATAACCAGTATCACAAAATCACGCGAAAGCAGATTCCAGACACTGAAAACCGAAGCGCCCAACACTTTTCTGACACCGATTTCTTTTTTTCGCTGTTCAGCGACAAAGGACGTTAATCCAAACAGACCGAGGCATGATATTACCACCGCAAGAGATGCAAAAAAACCAGCCAGTCGTCCGATGCGTTCCTCATCACCAAACTTTTTGGCGTATTCCTCATCCACAAACTTGTATTCGAATGGCTGTTCGGGATTGAATTTTTTAAATATGGGTTCTATCTTCTGTAATGCCGCTGTCGCAGTTACCACCGGGTTTAGTCTAAGGATCGTGACATTTCCGGGATACGATAAGGTGGTATAAATGGTGGGTCTCGCTTCATCATAAGGTGATTCAATCACCATATTTTTAACAATGCCGATCACTTTTAGTGGCTTGCCCCACCAGGTCATGGTTTCGCCCACGGGGTGTTTCAGGTTCATATAATCAGCGGCCGCTTCATTCAGTATCACCGCCGAACTGTCTGTGAGAAAATCTTTTGAAAAACCGCGTCCTTCTTTTATTTGCCAGCCAATGGTTTTTCCAAAATCCAGCGAAGCGCTGACTACCCCAAAATCGGTTGAAAGATTAGGATCCTTGCCCGGCCAGCTAAATCCGCTGGTACTGTTCCATATGCCCGTGGTTGGACTTTCTGATTCGGAAATAGAAGTTACGGTTCCTGTTTGAAGAAGTTCTTCTTTTACAGCATCAAAATGTGCATGTATGGATGAGTCGCCCATTGAAATGCTGATGAGATTGGCGCGTGAATATCCTACAGGTCTGTTTTTGGCAAACTGTATTTGCCGGTAGATCACAAGCGTGCCGATTATCAACGCGACGGAGACGGTGAATTGTACAACCACCAGAATCCTGCGTGGCAGAGTGGCAAAACGACCGGCCTTAAAAGTTCCTTTCAGGACTTTTACCGGGCGGAAAGAAGAAAGATAAAATGCCGGGTAACTGCCTGCTACGAAAGCAGTAATTAAAATGAATGCAAGACCGAACAGCCAAAAAAGAGGGCTGTCCCATAGAATGGACATTTTTTTATTTGAAACATAATTAAAAAAAGGCAGTGTGAACTGGGCCAGTAGTATAGCGAATAAAAAAGCGAGCACTACCGTCAGGAATGATTCACTCAGGAATTGGAAAATCAGTTGCCTGCGAAGAGATCCGATGGTTTTGCGGATACCGACCTCTCTTGCGCGTTTTTCGCTTTTTGCTGTACTCAGATTCATGAAATTAATACAGGCGAGCAGCAGGACAAACAGACCGATGATGCTGAACATGTGTACGTACTTAATAGCGCCACCGGTATTTACGCCGTTTTTATATTCCGAATACAGATGCCATCTGTCCATAGGAATCAAAAACAAGGCGGGTTTCTTTTTTTGTAATTGTGCATTAACTTTTTTTAGCTTGGCGTCTTTGATTTTTGCAGACACTTTATCGAAGTCTGCGTTATCATTTAATTCAACAAATATCGTGGTGAAGTTTGGCCGCCAGGGATCTTCCATATCTTTCAGTTCACCATGGGTTTTATACCAGAAATCCCAGGAAGAGATAAAATTTAAATTGGCCATGGTAGAGTTCTGCGGAAAATCTTCATAAACACCGGCCACTTTTAATGGCGTCTGATGATCGATCTGGATGATCCGGTTGATCGGATTTTCTTTTCCAAAATAAGCGTTGGCCGCTGAAGCAGACAGCAATACAGAAGAAGGATCATAAAGACTGTTTTGTTTGCCCTGTTGCATATTGAGCGAAAACATTTCGGGCATTTCTTTTTCAAAAAAACCTCCGGTTTCCTTGAACTTTTTATTGCCAATGGACACAAGATGGATTCCCCAGTTCACGGCCATCACGATATGTTTAAAATCGCTGCCGTATTGGGTACGGAGTTCGTTTGAGAGCGGGTAGGGTACGCTCCACCAGGTCTGCACCTCTCCATTGTTGGTAACATTTTGAACGACCTGCGCAATGCGACCATGGTTTTTAAAAGATCTGTTGAATGAAAGCTCATCGTGCAGCCATAAACCGATCAGAATGGCTACGGTCATCCCGATAGACAATCCGGCAATATTGATAAAAGAATGCAGTTTGTCGTTAATGAGACTGCGCCAGGCTGTTTTAAAATAATTTTTGAACATAGAATGACGCTGTTTTTCTAAGACGTTTAGAAAGGCCAAGTTTCATACCAATCAGGCACTTTATTGATAACCAGGGTCTAATAAAACAAAGAAAAAGGGCAGACGTTCAAAAACGAACAGTTTAAGAAGAGGAATGACCGTTTTTAGATTGAAGATCAACAAAGAAAGCTTACAAGAAGTTGCTGAAAGGTATGTGGGCGATGAAGCCTTCAATTACTATTTATAAATAATCCTTTTATAGTACCAATTGAAATATCCTGGGCAGGATTAAACTCATTGCTTGCCATATATTTTTTTAAGCTGTATAATAATTGCCTTGCCTCCGGTCTTTTTTCCTGCTCTGAAAGCAGATCAATTCCTGAAACAAGCAATTTACCCTTGGCAGTCCTGCACTCAAATATCAATCCCAACGGCGTGGCCGTTACCCAGTCATCAATTACTCTTAAAATGGGTTGGATGGCTGGCATTATTGAATCAAGTTTTATCGCGTTGCTGTGACTCATTGCGTCCTGCCATTGAAAGTTGCTGTGATATTGTGTCGGGAATTCTTTAAAAGCGGGATGATTCGGATCGCATAAAATACCCAGCGAAACAGGGGGCTGCCCAGCCGTCCACGCGGTGTTCCAGAAAATGCTTGAAAATCCGATCTGTATATCACCACCTTTATCGGCCTTCAAAGTTCCCTGCTTTATCGTAAGCAATACCTCGCCACCATTATTCAATATGTCTATTGCATATCCATCCAATTGTTGTGTTACCAGAATATCAGTTTGTTCGTCCTTCAGACTAAAAGGGTAAACAAAGAAGTCCCAGGAATTTTCAAACACACCAATTGAAATGGTGAGGATAAACCTTCCGGCGTCTTTGATGGATGATAAAGACTGTCTGATCTCACCTCCAATAAAAGAATTGCCCAATGGAATTTTGATTTTTTCAAATTGCCCTTTAAATAAAATTTCTCCCTTCGTGCTTTTAATGTTCCACTCAATATTTTCATTTAATTCGGCTTCGCTGAAATTAGCAACCTGTACCTGTGCGGTCAGGTCTTCGTTATTCTGAAATATCATCTTCTTTAGCCTTAAGAGCGGAACAACTGAATTGCAAAATCGGCTATATTCCCCT
>JBGPBW010000263.1:0-6444 GCA_041481385.1 Puia sp. | reverse complement strand
TGCGAGCCGGGTGATATCCCTTCCGAAATTGTCCAGCACAGGTGTTTTACTTTTCGTATTGCCTGCCGGACGCGCTTTCTGCTGCGCATACTTTTTTTCCTCATCAAAATCATCATCGTTTTCTTCGGCGTATTCGCTCCGGGTGTCATTACTCTTAACGACACCGAGCTCGTTTCTGAATAAATCGTAATCCACGTCGAATTGATTTAAAATTTGCGTTGCTATATTTTCCTTGTTTTTGAGAATGGAGAGCATCAGGTGCTCAGTTTCTACCGTCGGGCTTTTCAAGGCTTTCGCTTCAAGCACGGTCACACGAATTACTTTTTCAGCCTGCTTGGTCAGTGGCAGGCTGTTGATATTCGCAATGTTTTTACCGGTCTTATCCTTGACGGCGAGTTCCACTTCTTTTCGAAGTTCATAGAGGTCAACATTGAAACTTTTCAGGATGCGGACGGCTGTGTTGTCGCCCTCCCTGATCAGCCCCAAAAGCAAATGTTCTGTCCCAATAAAGTCGTTTCCTAACCTTAAGGCTTCCTCCCTGCTGAACGAAATAATCTCTTTAACCTGGGCCGAAAAATTATTATCCATTTTTAACTAATTGAGCTTAATACAATAATAACGAATATTTTTGATTCCTGTTTTTCAGGGTTTATTAACGTATGTTAACAATGCCTCCGGAATGAAAGTCAAAATTAGTACCAACGGGAAATTCCATGTCATAACTGTACTAGAACCCATACTTGCTGCTAATATGACAGCAGCGCTGCGTAATCTTTGCGGGCCTTTCCTTGAACGGGATGTGAAAAACCTGCTCCTGAATATAAAAGACATTCAAAAAATGGATTCTGCTGCTGCAGAAACCCTGCTTGAATTGAGAAACCTGTTCTACGCTAATCAGGCTTCTTTCGTTTTGTGTGAACCGCAACCGGCGGTAAAAAAATATTTCGATCAGAATGAACAATTTGAAACATTACAGATAGCCCCCACACAAAGCGAGGCCTCTGACATCATTTTCATGGAAGAAATCGAAAGGGAACTTACGGATTAGTTCAGCGGGTACAGACAATTAGGTAACGATCAAATTCCGTTCCTATTACTTTTTGTATTATTTTTCAGCCAATATCAGAAAAAACGGGCTTTCTGCCCTTGATCATACCTAAAAACCATCTGTGCTCGCGGTAACCATACTTGGAAATAATTCTGCAATCCCGGCTTTTGACCGACATCCGACAGCCCAGGTGGTGACGCTGGACGACCATCTTTTCCTCGTTGACTGCGGCGAAGGCACGCAGACGCAGATGAACAAATACAAAATCCGGAGGAGCCGGATTAACCATATTTTTATTTCCCACCTGCATGGAGACCACTATTTTGGCCTGATAGGCCTGATTACGAGCATGGGACTCCTCGGCCGGCATCAGGAACTCAACCTCTACGGCCCGCCCCGGCTCATCGATATTTTTAACCTCCAGTTGGAGGTCGCAGATACCCAGCTTCCTTATAAACTGATCTTCCATCCGCTCGGCGAAGAGGGGATACTGGTGAATGAAAACCGTTTCCAGGTAAGCTGTTTCCGCGTTTTTCACCGGATTGAATGTTGGGGATTTATTTTCCGACAGGTCAGACCACCCAGGCGGGTAAATGCCGAAAGAGCCAGACTCGCCGGAGTACCTGCTTCATTCTTCGACCGCTTGAAATGGGGTGAGGACTATGAAACCCAGCAGGGCAACCTCATTGGCAATGCATCGGTCACAGACCCGGCCCCCGCCCCCAAATCCTATGCCTATTCGGCAGATACCATTTATCACCCCGGAGTAGCCGAAAAAGTGACCGGCGTCAATATGCTCTATCATGAAGCCACCTATCTGAAGGATCTGGAAGAAAGAGCCGCTAACCGTTATCACTGTACGACGATACAGGCCGCAGCTATTGCAAAATCCGCCGCTGTAGGCCAGCTCCTCATCGGTCATTTCAGCTCCAAATACGATAGGCTGGATGAATTCGAACGGGAAGCCCGCGAAGTATTCCCGCATACAGATCTTGCGATTGAAGGAGTCACTTATCTTGTAACTTAAGTTCAGGACTACTTGGGAGAGCAATATTTCACAGTGTGGAAGTGTGGAGGTATGGAAGTGTGGGAATGTGAAAATGAGAAATGATAATTTGTAATTCTGAACCGCCAACTGCCAACTGCCAACCATCACATGTCCCGCTCCAACAAATACTCAGCCAGATGCCGGAGTGACGTCTTATTATTTTCCGGTACGTTGATCTTGCCGAGATGAAAATAGGCGCTGTCCATATATGCTTTCTTAGCCTGCTGCGCCGACTGATCAACACCCGTCGATCGGAATATCTCCATCATCCGATCTACTTTATCGGGTGCGGCGTTTTGCAATAATTTGTGAATCGAAAGCTTCTGGGAACTGTTCGCTTTTTCCAATGCATTGACAAGCAGAAAAGTTTTTTTGTTGGAAAGAATATCTCCGCCCAATTGTTTTCCGAATGTAGAGGGATTGCCGAAGCTGTCCAGCCAGTCGTCCTGCACCTGGAAAGCCATTCCCAGGTTTTTGCCAAATGCATACATATTCAACTGATCCTCCCCGGTGGCCCCGCCAACAATAGCACCCATCTGCAGACTGGCCGCAAGAAAAACCGCGGTCTTCAATTCGATCATATGCAGGTATTGATCCGGTGTTACCGTTTCCTTTTTTTCAAAATCCATGTCCAGCTGCTGGCCTTCGCAAACTTCTGCCCCGGTTTTATTTAAAAGCTGAATTAAGGAGCGCACATATAACGGATCCGTCGCGTTCAAATATTCATAGGACTGCAACAGCATCACATCTCCTGCAAGCAGGGCAGTCGACTCATTGTATTTTGCATGAACCGTTGGTCTTCCCCGACGCAGTGGCGCTTTGTCCATGATATCATCGTGGATCAGCGTGAAATTGTGGAAGAGCTCCAATGCCGTTGCAATTTTCCAGCAGTCCGGTTTAATGGTTCCGAACAGTTCATTTCCCATCAGACAAAGCAGGGGTCTGATTCTTTTCCCACCATCCTCCAGCATATATGTTGCGGCACCATAAAGTGTTTCCGGCTGCTCCGGAAAATGTCTTTTATTAAAGAAGGCTGAAAATTCTTTCGATAATTCCTGAAAACGCAAATTCAATTATTAATTATTATTTATTAATTATTCACGATGCCCCACCCACCTTCGCTGCGCTTCAGTGGGCAGAGCACTTCCACACCTCCACACTTCCACACTTGCTTTAGGCGTTAAGCGTTAAGCTTTAAGCCTTCAATACCCATTCGTAATCAAGCTGTCGTTTGGCAAGATTCGCCGACACCACCTTAATCGTCACCTTATCGCCCATGCGAAAACGGCGGCCGCTGCGTTTGCCCACAAGGGCATATTCACCTTCGATGAGACGGAAATCATCGTATTCCATCAGACTGTTCAGGCTCACCAGTCCCTCACATTTATGTTCCACGGTTTCCACCCAGAATCCGAAAGCGGCCACACCGCTGATGACCCCTTCAAATGAATCCCCGACAAAATCTCTCATATACTCCACCTGTTTGTATTTGTTGGCCGCACGCTCACTGTCCATCGCAGCCCGTTCCCTTGCGCTGCAGTGTTTACACTGCTCTTCCAGTTTTTTATGTATCTGGATCTCTTCATCCAAAACTTCCTGCAGCAACCGGTGCGCAAGCACATCGGGATACCTGCGGATGGGTGAAGTGAAATGACAGTAATTGGTGAATCCGAGACCATAGTGACCTATATTCTCTGTAGTGTACACAGCCTTGGCCATCGTGCGGATGCCCAGTGTTTCCAGCACATGCTGTTCCGGTTTCCCTTTTACATCCTGCAACATGAGGTTGATAGAGGCGGCAATGCCTTCCGGTGTTTTGGTATCAAATTGATGCCCGTATTTTTTTGCAAATTCCACAAAGGGTGCGAGTTTTTCCTTGTCGGGCGTATCATGTATCCGGTAGGGAAAAGGAATGGGTTTCTTTTTGATCTTGACGTTGCCGACATGACTGGCCACCGTGCGGTTGGCAAGCAGCATAAATTCCTCGATCAGCTGATGCGATTCCTTACTTTCCTTGACCAGGATGCCCACAGGTTTTCCTTTTTCATCCAGTTTAAACCGTACTTCCGTCGAAGAGAAATTGATAGCGCCTTTTTTAATTCGTTGTTTGCGGAAACGCTGGGCGATATCATGCAGTATGCTGATTTCTTCCTCGTATTCGCCTGCTTTTTTATCAATGATTTCCTGGACGTCTTCATAGGCAAACCGGTGATCGGAATGGATGATTGTCCTGCCCAGCCAGTATTCTTTGACCACCGTCTTGTGGGTGATCTGGAAGACGGCAGAGAAACAAAGTTTGTCTTCATTTGGCCGCAGGGAACAGAGTTCATTGGAAATCCGTTCCGGCAACATTGGATTTACCCGGTCGGGCAGGTAAACCGAAGTTGCACGTTCGTATGCTTCTTCATCTAGTGCCGTACCCGGTTTTACATAATGACTTACGTCAGCAATATGCACACCGATTTCATATACATCATCTTTTAATTTCCTGAAAGAAATGGCGTCGTCAAAATCACGTGCATCGGCGGGATCGATGGTGAACGTGAGCGTCTTCCTGAAATCCTTCCTGCCTTCCATCGCTTCTGCAGGTATGGTTTCCGGTAACGCTTCCGATTCTTCGAGAACTCTTTCCGGGAAAACAATAGTAAACCCGTTTTCCAGCAGGATCTCTTTCATCACCCGGTCGTTTTCATCGGCTTCGTCGAGTACCTGTAAAACCAGTCCCTGGGGTTTTTTATTTTTCCCCCAGTCCGTAATGCGAACGATCACCCGGTCGTTGTTCACCGCTCCTGCCAGATTCGTCAGCGGAATATAAACATCCGTCATGGGGCGTGCTGTTTCCGCAATAAAGAAAGCGAAGCCCTCGCCCATTTCGATATGGCCCGGAAAATCCGTTTGTTTTCTTTCTACGACCGATTCCACCATGCCCTGTTCCCTGCTGGCACCACCCTTTGCCTGCATGATTTTCACCAGCACAGTGTCGCCATGCATAGCGGTATTAAAATCGCTGGGGCGAACCAGGATATCGCGGTGCAGGCCCTCGGCAATAACAAAACCCATTCCGGAACGGGTTACTTCCAATATGCCCCGGTGCAGGTGTACGCTGGTTTTTTTCTTTTTTTTATCTGATTTAACTGTGTGTTTGTGACCCATAACTCATGAAGCTTGATCAGGAAATTCCTGGATGAATGTAGTAATTAAGCGCGTAAACTGATTTTCCTCCCTGAACAAAAACACCGGTTGAATAGGCATGACATAAAAAGGGAGTTCACGCAACTGTTGTGAAAATTTCTGAAGGCGTACCGCATCTTTTTCTGTGGTGAGCAGGATCCTGCCGGCTGAAGGCAGCTGGTTAAATTTTTTGATGATGTATTTCAGATCGTCAATGGTGAAAATATGATGATCGCTGAATGCGAGTTCTTCATATCCGTTAAATAGTTCTTCCAGGTGTTTTTTCAGCGAACCCGGATTGGCAATTCCGGTCACCAGCAAAACCTCAGCGCCTTTTACAGGAGTCCAGGGTTGGCGGGTGATCACATGATAAGGTATTCCATATTGAATAGTAGAAAAAAACAGCCGCTGATGAGCTTTCGGCCGAATCTCCCGGATCAATTGGTTTTTTTCAGCCAGGGAAATATCCGGCGGACATTTCGTGACCACGATAATATCAGCCCTCCTTGCACTTTTCTGCTGATCGCGCAGGTCGCCGGTGGGAAGAAACCAGTCCCGGGTATATAAATTATTATAGTCCGTCAACAGTACGTTATATCCCGCACGCACGGAACGATGCTGAAATGCATCGTCCAGAATGATCACCCTGGTATCCGGTTTATCGTGGAGCAGTTGTGGAATGGCCACCACCCTTTCCTCGCCCACGGCTACAGTAACATCAGGAAATTTATTATAGAACTGCATCGGTTCATCCCCGATTTCCAGTGCCGTACTTCGGTCGGTGGCCAGCGCATAACCGCGCGTTTTCCTTTTATAACCCCGGCTGAGCACAGCGATACGGAATTCGGTTTTCAGTTTCGCAATCAGGAATTCAACCATCGGCGATTTACCCGTTCCGCCGGCCGCGAGATTCCCGATGCAGATCAACGGCAGATTAAAAGAACTGGACCGGACGATATTCCGGTCGAACAACCAGTTCCGTACATATATGATCAAACCATAGATAAGAGAAAAAGGAAGCAGGAGCATCCTAACCGGCTTCAATAGCGGATAGTTAATATTGATCATAACGACGAATAAAGATAACTCATTCCTGAGGATGGACTGAATCCGCCAACAGGGCTTTGCGGCAGGAAACTTCGAATCGTTTTCCCGCTTCTGCAATGGTTTCTTTTGA
>JBGPBW010000262.1:0-6473 GCA_041481385.1 Puia sp. | reverse complement strand
GGTAATTTCGCATAATGAAAAATCAGACTGTATATACCCTGGTCAATAAACAAAATGGGAATCTTGCATTCAAACTATTTTCATTTAATGATAATACCTATTTTGACCATTTACAAAGAAATAACTACTACTCTCTTATCTGGGTTACCGAAGGAAACGGAAAACTGAAAACTGATTTTTCCGAATACTATTTTGAGCAGGATTCTTTATTTTCATTCACTCCTTACCAGCCATTTATGTTTGCCTCAAACCTTATAAAAGGAATTGCTATTTACTTTCACTCTGATTTTTTTTGCATACATAAACATCAAAAAGAAGTAACCTGTAATGGCGTTCTTTTCAATAATGTATATCAAAAACCATTTATTTCAGTTGATGGAATATTAAGGGATACGTTAAATGACCTGATAGAACAAATTAGATCAGAACTGGATAATCCAGGGCTGGCGCAGTATGAATTTCTAATTTCCCTCATGAAAATTTTACTGATTTCAGCATCGCGGTCAAAAATGAAACAACAACCCCAACCCATGCAATCAGGCGAAGGCACTAAAGAACCTTTTATACTACAAAATCTGAAAAATGCTATCGAAAAGGATTTTAAATCAAAACATACACCAAAGGATTATGCCGATCTGCTTAACATTTCACCAAACGCTCTGGCTAAAATCACAAAAACACATTTCAATAAAACGCTGACAAATTTAATTACTGAACGCATTGTGATTGAAGCTAAAAGAGAATTGTATCTAACCGACAAATCAATAAAGGAAGTGGCGTTTGAGTTAGGTTATCATGATGAATACTATTTCAGCCGGTTTTTCAAAAAGAATGCAAGTATATCACCCCAGGTATACAGGGAGACAGTAGGTTTCGCGAAAGAAAAATTCAATTAATATATTGAGCAGTTAAGAAGAGGAGATACACTTATCTACAATGATTTTGTACTTGATTTGAATCTTGTGGCGCTATTAAATTAGTGAAGGAAAACGGAGAAGGCTAAACTATAATTTTAAACAATATCGATCATGACAATTCCACAAAAACTTAAAGAACTGGGATTATCCTTACCAGAAGTTTCAAAACCTGGCGGAAATTACATTTCAGTAAACATCAGGAACAATGTCGCCTATATTGCCATTCAGTTACCAAAAGATGGGGACAATTGGATATACAAAGGGCGAATTGGTGCAGAACTTACTACTGAAGAAGGATATAAGGCGATGCAATTGTGCGCTTTAAATGTGCTTGCACATATTAACAAATCAATAGGCTTTGAAAATGTGGTAGGAATTAATCATCTTGATGCCTATTTTCAGGCAGCCAATGATTGGGACGAATCACCAAAAATAGTTGACGGCGCTTCAGACCTCTTTGTAAATGTTCTTGGTGATAAAGGAAAACACAGCAGGGCTATTTTCGGAGTCGATAAACTTCCCAGGAATTTTTCCGCAGGCATAACATGTTCATTAACAATTACCAAAGATAAAGCCGGAAGCTAGCGGCTGTCTAGTATGCTATTGGGTTTTGTCACAATATTCAAAAATTGGGTCTAATGTATATTAATCATAAAAAATATACAAATGACCACAAATTCATTTAAAGGGAAAAATGCCATTATAATAGGCGGTTCCAGCGGCATTGGCAAAGCTACGGCGAAACACCTGCTGGTGAATGGAGCGACAGTTTACATAGTTAGCCGGGATCAAAATAGTGTAGATGCAGCCACGAATGAGTTAAGTGTATTTGGAAATGTCTTCGGAATGAAAACAGATATTACCAACACAGATCAGGTACAAAACCTGGTTTTAAAAATCGATAAGGAATTTGGTAAAATCGACTTCCTGGTCAATGCGTCCGGAATTTTTAGCCCGAAATCATTTTTAAACAGCACTCTGGATGATTATAATAGCTATTTGGATCTTAATCGGGGTTTCTTTTTTATAACCCAGGGCATTGCAAAAAATATGAGGGAAAATGGTGGCGGTGCTATTGTAAACATAGGTTCAATGTGGGCAAAACAAGCAATCAAGGCGACACCCTCATCTGCCTACTCGATGCAAAAAGCCGGTTTGCATTCTCTAACGCAACATCTGGCCATGGAATTGGCAGAGGCTAAAATCCGCGTAAACGCGGTTTCTCCCTCGGTTGTCGCCACTCCGGTATATAATAAGGTTTTTGGCGGCAGAGAGCAGGCCATCGAAGCTTTGAAAAATTTTGATGCATTTCAACCCATCGGAAGAAATGGCAAAGCTGAAGAAATAGCTGATGTTATTTGTTTCCTGCTTTCTGATAATGCTTCATGGGTTACCGGCGCTATCTGGGATGTTGATGGAGGAGTAATGGCAGGCAGAAATTAATCGTAAATTTGTTGGCAAATTTAAGGACTCTCTTAATTTCCCTTTATGAATCCATTTTCGGGAACATATGATCTAAAGGAAGAAATGCTGATTGTACAGGAAGCACAGGAAGGTTCGAAAAAAGCACTGGAGAAGCTGGTAAACCTTCACCAACGCTTTATTTATAATATCGCTCTGAAATTAGTTCGGAATACAGATGATGCCGCTGATTTGTCGCAGGAGGCAATCATAAAAATGATAACAAAGCTAAACCAGTTCAAAGGCAAAAGCAGCTTTAGGACCTGGATATACAAAATCGTAGTAAATCATTTCATCAAATCGAAAAAAAGGAAATCTGAACTGGAGGTAAGATCCTTTGAAGAATACGGGGAGTTTTTAGATACTGCCTATTCTACTGAAGAAATGACGGCTGAAGAACAGGAAAAACATCATGATGAAATTATTTTTATCCGAGACAATTGCATGACAAGTATGCTGCTTTGTCTTAACAGGCAACAAAGAATCATCTTCATTTTAGGAGCTATTTTTAAAATCAAATCCGACAATGCATCACAACTTCTGAACATAACTGCTGAGAATTTCAGACAACAACTATCGAGAGCTAAAGCAGATTTGTTTCAGTTTATTGAAAATAAATGTGGCCTCATGAATCCAAACAATCCCTGCAGGTGCGCTAAAAAAACAAAAGGGTTTATTAAAGATGGTCTTATCGACAAATCCAGGCTTCAATTTAAACAGGAGGTGGTAAAACAGATAAAGGAGATTGCTCATGAAAACAACGCAAAATTAGACAATTTAATAGAAGGTAAATACCTGTCATTCTTCAGGGAACAGCCTTATGAGGGTAAAGACATAACTAAAGACTTAATAAAAACAATACTTTTCAACAAAGAAATTATTGATTTATTTAAATTAAATTAATTAGTCATTCCTCCAAAATCCCGTTAAGGCTGCCTTTTCCGGAAGTTCCTAAAATCAATCATAGGTAAAATGCTTAGTCCATCGAAAGCAAATTACCAGTAATAACCTATCGGGTCTATCTGTGATAATTGCAGGTAAAACCTCCTGCTGTCCCTGACATTTCAACTTATTTAAACCCAGTCTCTGCAGTTTAATTGGGATCGCCTATTGCCGGTGGAATGATGAAATAATAAATTAAATAATTAATAAAAGTGAAAAGCATAAAACTCGTTATCATATTTGTGATCATGATTTTGAATGGTGCCGGCCAGGATACAAGAATGGGGAAAATAAAAGAGTTGGGAATTACGTTCGGCACGTTTAATACTATAAGTAAAAACAATAAGGTTACTGTTAGCCCGGCTATATCAGGCTACCTGGATGATTATTATTTTGAAAACAGGTATAATTATGAAACAGATAATAGTGCCTCTATTAACGTGGGAAAACGGATTTTTAAAAAATCAAAACATATTGAAGTAGTACCGATGGTCGGATTGGTTTTTGGAAGTTTTAAAGGAGTAACAACAGAACTGCAAACTTCATTTAATTACAATAAATGGACTTTTTCAACAGACAACCAATTTAGTTTTGAATACAGACAGCCCGATAAAAGCCTTTATTTTAACTGGACTATGGCAATTTATAAACTTACCACTTCATTTCATATTGGCCTTACTACTTTTTTAGATAAGCCTGTAAATAAAGATATGGTATTTGATAAAGGTATAACTGCTGCTATATTATTCAAAGAATGGGGTCTGCGTCTTTATGCTTTCAATTATGAAATAGAGAAAAGGTATTATTGGATTAGTATACGTTATAATATAAAGGTCAAGTTAATTAGCAAATAGTCATACTAATGTAAACAATAAGAATAAAGTCATCATCCCCTGGCCGATATCATGGTGACTTGCATTTCCCCTTCATCATTCACCTTCAAAATCCTGAGGTTTGATTTATTCCCCATGTAAAGGAAGTATGCCTGACCATAGTTTGACTGCATTTCCACCACAATTTCAATGTCTAAATCAGTATAACTGGATTTCACCTTCGCTCTGACTTTCTGCGGAAGTTTATTCTGACCATAGTAAATCAATGAATACTGCCAGCGACCCTTTTTGTTATAAAAAGCCCGGTCTCTATAACCATCCTTTGTGAAATAGGAGGTAAAACCATTTTCACCTGAATACCACAGGACCTCAGTTGCATCATCGAACCTGACCTGAAAGTCCTTAAGCGCTTTGTCATTGACATTTTTTTTATCCGATATAAAAACTCCCTTAAAAGTAGTGGTATCCAAACCCAACTCACTAAAATTTTCATTTGAATTAGCAAAGCCAGCACCTGCAAGGAACAGGGAGCAGGCCATAATAAAAATATTTTTCACAAAGTGAGTTTTTAACTTTAGCAGATCGCTCTGAAAATGGCAAATTGACCATTCAAAGAAGCATAAAACTATTCAGATAATTGAATTGAAAGGCAAGGAATTTACCCTTTGGCAGATTCATACCGGTGTATGGTAAAGATTATTTTCCAATCGGTATTCGCCGTCAACCAAATACCACATTCCGATACAAAAAATATCGTCTCCCGATTTCAATGGGTTTCAGAAGAATTAGTGACATATTAGTAATAGTTATCAGCATTTTATATACAGCAATCTTTGCCTTCCTGCATGGGTGGACATTTCACAGTTCCATAACTGCAAAACACACAGCAATCGCCAGTTTTTGGCTTCAAAATCATTTCGCAATTTAGGCACCTATAAAAATGTTGACAAGCATCGACAGGCATTGTCTCTTCTTTGCAAAACCCACAATAAGGGCAAGTGATTGTTGACCGCAGTATTATTGCCTGTTTCATACTATGGCATTTGCTAAGCTTCTAAGCTTTTCGATTCCACTGGAATTAGTCATTTTCACGTGGTACCCAACCTTTGAATACTGCCTTATCAAAGATCTCCCTATCTGTCCTGCTCCAATAATTCCTATTTTCAATTTATTCGATTGCTTAATGTAATTATTTTTGTCCTGTCTGGTCAATTTGTTAAAGTTAAAACCTGAATCCCAAATTCACATATACCTGACCTGGATTCGTACTGCTGGCAGAATTCTTCATGAGGCTTTGTGTTCCATAATTGTAACCAATATCAATCATTAAAAAAGCAATATCCACTCCAATTCCCCCCTGACCATAAAATATAAATGAATTGACATCGTCCTTGCTAATGCCAAAATTATTATTACCGACACCCAGGGTAAATGCGGGCATTGCGCTTACATACACGCGAAGAGAAATGATCCTGGCAAACGACAGAAAGTTAATACCAAAAGTCACCGGAATATCGAGGGCCTGAACATTGAGTTTACCCGTGTCTATGGTAGTTGCAAGGCTGTTAAAACCGTAAGCAGAATAGTTATACATGAGTCCAACCTGCCAATACGTGAAACCACCCTTTTTCCAGGCGACTCCTATCTGGTAGCCAAGAGCCGAATTTGCATTGTAACTAGCTGTGGAACCGGACATGGTATTAGAATTTCCGCCAATATAAAAATTGAATTGTTTTGGTTTTGCTTTTTCATTCGAAGCGGGAGGGGTTGTGGCCGCAGCAGCTTGTGCCGGCTTAGCCGTGTCGGCCGGCTTCATGGTGGTCGTATCCACTTTCGATTTGGTGGTATCGGATGGTACCTGCGCCATCGCCGCCTTATTCAGAATAACAAGAATTACAATAAGGAGAATGGACTTCCACGCATAATCAATGTAACTGTGTTTCATAAAATAAAATTTAAAATCTGAAAAGAATAAAATCATATTTCCTTAGAACTCATAGAATAGGTACAAAGGGGTGTGGCTTAATTTCAGGTAAGCCGGGGCAGAATCGTTTTTCGGCGTAGCGTTGTAAGTGAGGTGGTCTTTTATCTTAAGCAATAATATTATTGCTGATGTAGCATGCAAAAAGATAAGCAGCTACATCTTGAAATTCCGCTTTTTACGAGGGTAGAACTACAGCGGTGGTTGAAAGAGTTGTTGAAAAAATTATCATTGTTAAATCAAACTATGCCAATTTTCTATATAAACCAAGACTTTGACTAACTATCTGATCAGTATTACCGTTCCGCTTTTATCATCGGGTCTATTTCCCGACAGCTG
>JBGPBW010000261.1:0-6476 GCA_041481385.1 Puia sp. | reverse complement strand
TTTTGACCTGATCTGGAAGATTTTGCCATAGCGACATTTTCACACAATTTAGGTCATTTTTGTCGTATTACCTAATTCAGGGCGCGATCAAAATTTAATGTGGAGATTTTGCCGGGTATGTGCATATCCAAGTTTCACGTCAAAATGATAGGTTTTGGTTTTGGAGCTGTTGATTACACTCGTTGCCATGATCGAATATTTTCCCGCCTTTAAATATATGATGCCGTTATCATTTTGTGACAAATCCCAATCGATCACTTCATCCAAATCTATATTTGTGATTTTGAGTTTACACGATTCATCGGTCGTGAACTCGAGCAACAGCTGCGCCTCCCGTTTTTTTTGAACTGTGGGTGTTTGATTCGTTTGCTCCGGTTTTTCTTCAGATTGATCGATTGCTGAATCATCAATCAGCAGAGCTGCCTGAGGATCTTCACGATTGTTTTTTACTGAATCGGTGGGCTTAGGCATTGGCTTCCGGGGCGCCGACATAACAATTGCGCTGGGAACACTGTCGTCACGTTGCGCATCTGCAGGTTGAGTCGTTTGATTTCTATATTTTGGTTCGGGGCCGGATGTTCGGGTTATCCGGAAATAAAGAACCGTGGTTAAAAGTGCAACGATCGTCATCGCAAGAACAAAGATTGGCCACGGCATTCCGATTGTTTGTTTCCTGTTTGCGACGATTCCATTGCTTGGTGTCCTTTTCCGGGTAGCCACTTTGACTTTTATCAAATACATAGAATAATTCTCCGGATTCTTTTCAAAAACCAACTGCTTTAAAGACCCGGTCAGGTCGATATTTATTCTATCGTTTTGCCCGATCAATAATTTGATATCCTCATCCATCACATTTTCAATTATGCCCCTGCTACAAAGCAAAAAATAATCGCCATCCTGCACGTCCTCAATCCATTTTGTTTCTGCATATATTGGTGAACCATCCGCTTTTATGCGCTGCATTATAGCGGTATGTTGTATGGGTTCACCGACGAGCGAATGATCATCAGTTCTAAAAATAATCTCCCCTCCCCGAAAATGATAAATCCGGCTATCTCCGAACCAGGACAAAAGCACCCTTTGATCATATAGGATAACCATTGAAAACGTTGTGGCCAGATCGGTATCCAGTCTGTGTACCCTGGCATAAGTAATCAACCGGCCTCTCGCTTCAACTAATAATTTATCGATTAGTTCCCCGGACATCTTCTGTTCACTAAATTTTGAAACCTTCGCTGCCATAAACTGGCAGATCAATTCACTCGCGGTTCCTCCGTTATAGTGGCTTCCAGCGCCATCACAAACAATAAAAACTTTGTCATTCACGGTTGCCTCTCCGGCAACAGGCCATATATAATCTTCCTGTTTGCTCCTGGCGCCAGCCTCAAATAAATAATATATGCTCTCGGGATTTATCATCAAACAAATTGAAATGAGTTCGCAAAGGGGAGCTGTAAACGCGTACTGAATTTTTATTTATTCAAACGCGCAGACAGATCTGCCCGGCACCGGATTGTTTCCATATTATTACGGTCATATTCATAAGATTTAGCGTAGTCGTGTAATGCATTATTGTAATACTCGACCCGCTCGTTATAAGAATTTGTTAATTGCCCCATTTTGTCAAAGCATTTTGCCCTTCCTAAATAAAAATTTGAATTGGAATAAGCAGAATTCAACTCAGGCTTTTTGAGTAACTCATTATATCCTTTAATAGCAGCCATATAATTTCCAGCGTTGTACTTCTCTTCCAGATCAGCAAGTATACTGAAGGAAGTATTGAGTTCTTTTATCCGGGCTTCATAAATATCCCTTTTCTCTGGCATGAAGTCTATTGCCCTCGAGTATAAATTGATTGCTGCCTGGTAATTTCTACTGTCCTCCTCTATACGGGCCTGAGCAATGTATAAATTGAACTTATCCGCCGAATCCAATGTCTCATCCAATTGCCCGAAGGATTCGGATGGATTTTTTGCATCAGCCACTACGATATTGTCTAAATAATCATTCAGGGTATCGGCCGGATTGAAGAAATCAATTCTAGAAATATATAAAAGCCATTTGTTATTATTGCCCCTCCTTATAAAAACCTCCGCTACCCGTTTTGCAGGTTTGTACGGGGTAGACGGATGTGACAGGCATATGTTTTTGAAAAAGGAAGTAAAATAGACGTTTATATAAATACTCTTTTTGCCTTTCTTAACATGAGAAGACCTGACATCACTGATGTATACAGAATTTGAATCACTTTTTCCATAAAAGGTATTAAAAGCATTTAAATATTGCGTAGCAGTTACGTCCGGAGCGTTCGAGGAATTGGAGTAATCGGGATCGCTTATATCATCAGCGATGGCAATCTGGTTATTAAGAAATAATTTTTTGGCGCTATCTTTAAATCTCTGATTGATCAACTCCTTAATGTCGGTACTTTCCGCCCCGGCATAAGATATCGTATTGAGCAGGTTGCTAAAGTATCTCCCTATTATGATTTCTGATTTTGCTTTGATAACCCTCACGTCGTTGGTAGTTATAGAATCCTGGGCGCAGCAGATCTGAACCAGGCAATTGAAACCCATATAGAGAAGAATTATCCTATACATCCAAAAATCGTTTATCGTAAATCGCATATCGTTTATCGACTGCCTGCCGGCTGACAGGTTAATCGTTATAACGTTTTTATTGTCAGGTCAGGATCTTGAGAATTAGTTCTCATTCAATAATTTTCTCCTATAGATATCCATCCCAACCGAAGAAACTTTCTCGATATGATTGATCAGCCAACCTGAGTTCAGCTCCTCCCGTTGAAAATCCTCCACAGTAAATATCCATTTGTCAGCCAGTAAAAAATGATATTTTATTTTAATGACGTTTATAAAATCAATTTCATCACTCAAAACAGCATTGTAAAATTCCAGCATACTGGACCTTTTCAAATAAGCGCTTTCAAAGTAATCGGATAGATTCTCTTTGTCTTCAAAAACTCTTTTTAAGGACACGAAATTGGTACCGTTGCTCGTTGGGGTGATGATTTTTAATTTAGTCTTATTTTGCGTTATTTCCGTTACAACTATTTTTGATTTTAAAGTGCTCGATCCGACGGCAGCGATCATCCATTTAGATCCTTTGTTTTGGGTCATTTCAATTTTCATTATGACAGGAATCACAATAGAAGAACCATTGTATCTGAATTTGCATGTCAGTTCAGCGTACCAGTCGTTCCCGTAATAATCGAGATAAATTGGATTATTCTTCTTTGTAATGTCTGAAACAAACTTGTTGATTAATACGCTGTCTTTCGATGAATTTTCAAAGTTGAACAAACTCCTGATCAATCGTTGCCTGGGAATATTGAATTTAATATGATGGGCTTTGTAAACGCCCCTTAAGAATGAACCCCGTACGTCGTTAAACCGCTCAAAAAATTCATCTATTTCCTTAACCTGTATACAAAATGTTTCTCTTTAGTATTGTCATTATTTGAAATCACCTGGCTAAAGAGGCGATGATGACAAAAAGAAAAGGAAGTAAAAATTAAAAATTTTAGAACATGTGCTTTTGTCATATGAACAAACGATTACCCTTTTGGCCTTTTCGTGCCCAGTATCTCAACATCTGATAACAACACATCCCACTGTTGGATGGCATTGCCCCGGAGACTTCTTTCGTAAACAACCAGCTGGACCTCGATCGTTTTTTTTGTTTCATCCTCATAAACCAGGCGTCCATCGTTATAACCGCGGAAAGTCTGTTCAAAGCTGACCAATCCATAATACTTGCCGTCCGCTCCCTTACGAATATTGCTAACGTAATCCACGTGGGAGAACGTGATGACAACGCGATCGTAGTGAAGGTTTCTGAATTTCTCTAGAAAGTCCCGGACTTTTAAGTGTTTCTTTTCATCGCTGTGTAAAGTTGAAACTTCTATAATCGCACCATCTATAAATAAAATGGTGGCCTGATCCACTGCGTTATCCAGTGCAACATCTCCTGCCGTTATATCACATAAAATAAACAGACAGCCCTGGAACTCTTTTATTTTAGCAAGCGCTTTTTTCTTGAATTCATCATTTGAAAAATTGCCGGGCAAACCTGCAGGTGCAGGCCTAACCGTATCCCCATTTTTCGTATATCCCCTAACCAGATCACTTGCATGACCCGGCAGCGAAATAAATAAAAGAATCACGAGACCCAAGGAAGGCACAGACCGCATAAAATATTCCGGTTTAGTAGTTTGCCAGGTCAAAGAATATCGCATATTCATTATATTTTTTTGTTGTTAATTCGCTTGCTATGTTTCAACAAATCTATTTTTGATTTGCATTACTTTTATGTCTTCCCCATAAGAATCCAATTACTATTTCATGTGTACCATTACTAACCGTATTCAGTGGGGTTGTGGTATAATCATAAGAATAGCCGAGATTAATCGTGCTGCTGATGTTGAGGCCAAACATCGCTGCAAATCCCTCATGATAACGATAGGAAAATCCCAGCCAGAGCAAATCCTGATATTGGATTTTAGCGTTCACATCCACACCCAGGGGCAACGGTTGAACATAACTGAACATGACGGAAGGCAGAATGTTGACGTTATCACTTATTGCTATCTTATAGCCCGCAGTCAAAAACGAATGAGGAATCAGTTTTCCTGTGAGCAATACAACGCCGGTGGACGTGGTTCCATTACTGGAATTAATTGGAACAGGAACAATTTGTTGAGCCGACAATCCAACAAAAAAGTTTTTATTCGATAACCAAAGACCGGCATTGACATCCGGCTCCAGTTTATTCAGATACCCGCTTCCCAAAACAGCGGGATCGACAGGATTAGCCTGTCCGAAATCTACCGCATTGACGTCAACGTTTACTTCCTGTACACCCAGAGACAGGCCAAAACTCAAACTGGTTTTGTGACCTACTGGAATATGATATGCGTAAGAACCATACGCGGCAATTCGACTCAGCGGACCTGTTTTATCATTTAGAATCGTAAAGCCAATTCCGGAATGGGCCGGTGGCGCGGTATACTCCATCAGGAATTGTTTTGCACCCAGATTCTTCGCCTGAAGGTCCGGGACCGAGTTGGGCGTTTCATAATCATAAGCAGTTTTTCCAAGTGGCGTGTTTATCGTAAGATACAGCGTGGTAGGCGCGCCGTTTAAACCAATCCACTGATTGCGGTAACTGACCTTACAGTCCCAGTAATTTTCTATTCCTGCAAGTGCCGGATTCAGGATGAAATTGTTCAAAATATATTGTGTATAATAAGGTTGTTGCTGGGCAAACACGTTACCCACCAATAAAAAACACACGCAACTGATTACAAATTTTTTTCCCAAAATCACAATTATGAAATTATGCGTTACTTAAATATGGTAACAGAACCTGCCTCTTTCTTTTCATTGTTTTTCAGATCGATGACATAATAATAAGTTCCCACTGGAAGGGGCTTGCCATTAAAAGTTCCATCCCATGCTTTATTTGAATTGTCTGATTTAAAAACAAGCTGACCATACCGATTGAATACTTGCACGGTTGCACCAGGATAAATTGAAAGATTGGTAATGACCCATGTGTCGTTGATGCCGTCACCATTTGGTGAAAAAGAATTGGGCACTAAAATTTTTGATCGACCTGACACCGTAATAGTCATACTCCCGCTGGCTTCACAGTGGTTGTCATCTGTAACATCCAGCGTATAAACCGTAGTTGAGGATGGGCTTGCAACAGGATCTTCAATGGTCGTATTGTTCAGTCCGGTGGATGGCTTCCATAGGTAAGAGATGATATTACCCGTCACCGAAACGTTCAGCGTGGTACTTGCTCCGTCTGCAATGTTTACATCCGGTCCCATGGTCAACACCGGAGGCGGATTCACTACGATGGTGATTTGCGCTAGCACGCCACACTGACCTCCTGTGGGCGTAAATGTATAAACCGTAGGGCCAACGTTTGCGGTGTTGATCGAAGAAGGATTCCAGGTTCCCTTAACTCCTTCCTTCGACGTTGTCGGCAGCGGCGGCGCTATGTCGTTCAGGCAATATGAATTCGCTACGGTTGGAAAGGTTGGTGAGATGGTATTAACGATTGAAATGATTATAGAAGCCGGAATTGCGCAATTGCCCGCAGATGACGGTGTAAATGTGTACGTCGTATTACCAAGGGTAGATGTATTGATGCTGGCCGGACTCCATGTTCCGGTTATTCCTTCCTTCGATGTTGGCGGTAGCGCCGGCGCTGTGGTATTTTGACAAATTGGCCCGATTTCATCAAATGTTGGTGAGAGGCTGTTAACGATTGTAATAATTACAGAAGCCGGAATTGCGCAGCTGCCCGCGGATGGTGTAAATGTGTAACTCGCAGATCCAAGGGCAGAAGTATTGATGCTGGCCGGACTCCATGTTCCGGTTATTCCTTCATTCGATGTTGGCGGTAGCGCCGGCGCTGTGGTATTCAGGCAATATGAACCCGCTAAT
>JBGPBW010000260.1:0-6496 GCA_041481385.1 Puia sp. | reverse complement strand
TCAATATCCACCAAGTTATTATAAGAAATTTCCTTTCCGTTCAGCTGCTTGAATATATTGTCCCAATCTCCTTCAAAAAAAGCCTGCTGGTGTGGATTCTCACCGTATCGTAAATGTTTTTTGGTCCTCAATTCCCCAATCTGTTTTCCCGGATTGAAATATTCATGTATCGCAAGATCGTAACCGGCAACTACCTCAAATGCTTTTGCAGCCAGTTCCTTTCGTTGTTCACGACTGAGTTCTCCCTGTTGACTTTCCAGTAATTGTTCTAAAAGGGCATAATCTTTCTTATCTGCAATGACGGCTACATGAGAAAAGTTTTTGGCCGCAGCACGAATCATGGAAGGACCGCCGATATCTATCTTCTCAATAATCGATTTTTCATCTTTGGTATTCGCAACGGTTTCCTGAAATGGGTAGAGGTCTACAATCACCAGGTCAATCTCCGGAATGTGGTATTCCTTCATTTCCAGCAGATCTTTCTCTTCTTCCCTTCTACCAAGTATCCCCCCAAAAATGGATGGGTGAAGCGTTTTTACCCGGCCGCCCAGGATGGACGGATAACTGGTTAGCTCCTCTGCGCCCGTACAGGTTATACCAAGACCTTCTATAAAAGATTTGGTACCCCCGGTGGAAATAATCTGAACACCCAGTTTATCCAATAACCTGACGATGGGCTCGAGGCCATCCTTGTAAAAAACGGATATCAAAGCAGATTGAATTTTTTTAGCCATAATAAACCTTTGATGAAGGGTAATTTTGGTGAAGGAGCCGCAAATTTACTGCAATCGGGATTCTCTGCAAAGTCACCCTAGTGGAAGAATCGGAAAACCTGGCATAGGACAACGCCAGACAACCCTGCCAGGAACCAGCTCCGTTGTTTCATCTTTAAGAATTGGTAAAAACAAAATAGGATAAAATAAATACTGAAAAGCTGGGGCAGATTTAGGTTCAGTGGACTGATCACCGCGCCCGGAAGTTTCGAGAAATAATGGATGGTTCGGTTTAGTGCTTCCACCGCGAACCCAAGCCCCCAACCCAGAAAATCAGCCAAAGGCCGGATCAGATAGAAAATGCAAAGTATAATTCCACCCGCAAGGATTCCACTGGACAGGGGAACAGCCAACAGGTTGGCGAAGAGGAAATACACCGGAAACTGATGAAAATAGTAGATGCTTAATGGTGTCGTAAAAACCTGGGCTGCAATACTAACGGTCGTTGCCTTCCAAATGACCAGCAGAATCTTATTGCGTACCAGCAAGAGCCCCTGCAGGCGGGTGGCGAATAGACCCAGCCCCAGCACTGCGGCATAACTCAGTTGGAAACCAGTATCCCAGAGCCAGCCCGGATCAATGCAAAGCAGCAGAAAAGCCGAAGATGCCAGGGTATTGTTTAGAACTGTTTGGCGTTGCATATCCCGTGCGAAAAGCACCAGACTGAACATGGTTGCCGCCCGGATAACAGATGCCGAAGCTCCCGAAAACAGACTATAGGCCCATAATATGCCCGTTATCAGGATGAATTTGGGCCACTTTAACGATTTTCTTCGTCCCAGCCTCAGAAAACCCACCTGAAGTAGCTGGCAGATCAGGGCCAGATGTAATCCCGAAATAGCAATAATATGGATTACTCCCGTGTAGGCATAGGATTTCATTAGTGATGGATCCAGATCTTCCGTGTAACCAAATAGCAAAGCTTCCAGGAATCCGTTTTCAGATTTACGGGGTATTTGATTTTTTAGTATAATGACCAGTTTTTTGCGGAAACTATCCAGCGCGGAAAAAATGGGGTTTTCCTGATCACACCCAATAACCGAAAAATCATTTTCTTTCAAAAAAAACTGTCCATAGATCTGCCGGAGATGACAGTATCCGACATAGTCAAAATCAACAGCTTTGACATTTCGTATGGGTTGCAGATTTTCCCATGTAATGATCATTGATCCCTTGTAAACTTGACGGGCGTCAAGATTTTTATCGAAATAAACCAGTACTTTCTCATTTTCAACAAAACAGTGTTGATCTTTAAGCAGACCCGTGATCTTTGCTACAGCTTTCCAGGACTTTTGTTTGCGTACGGGATCGCTGAGAAGGCGCAACAGCAGAAGGTTTGAGCAGTTCTTTGAAAAGCAGGAACTTTCTTCAATGGTTATATCCTGGTGAACATACATGACCATTCTTCCGAACGAAAAAATAGCAAACTGTATGGCGAGACCGGCCATCCAATTCACTCCAAAAAATACTTGAGGCGAAAGAATATTGCATAAAATGATGAGTAAAACAGATAGACAAAAAACAGGGATCAGGAAGATGGGCTCAAGATGAAAATATTTCTCAATGACTATACCCGCAACAAGTGGAATTACGAGCCTCAAAAAAGGCGCAGTTTTCCAAATCGTAATTTCTTTTTTCTTGGCAGCGTTCTTCAATGGATGATCTCCTTTTTGCGAATCAACCCTTTTTACGATCAATTCCCGCAGTGGCTAGCCTGTATTTTAACGGGTATTTTTCTTTGTTTTTGACGGTTTTTAAATGCCAATCACACGGTTTTTTTTTTGGAAATTTCACGGGACTGCTTGATACTCTTTATCTTATAAATAATATATATTCATAATTCTTTGAACAGCACTCCTTTATAAAAGCGTGGCGCCTTGCTTGTTTATAGTTTTAGGATGAAAGCGATTCCTTCATTCCTAAAAACTAACGACATGATTACGCAACAAAAAATTTCCGTAAAGACGGGCTCAAAGGCCAGTGGCGGACAGACAGCCGATTTCATTAGAGAATACAAGAAAACCAGGTGGTTACCCAATTCCGAAAGAATCGGCAAACCGGATTCTCTGAGCGCCTGGTACAGTATCGAAGACATGGAAAACTTTCTCGCACTGGTCAAGTCAAAAGGTGGGGATGGTATCAGATTTTATTATGGGGTATTCCCTGAAGATTATGCTGCCAAACCGGAGTATGCAGGACGACAAAACCTGAATCCGGTAGGCACCAGATCCAAAATAACTGAAGCCGGTGTAACTGCCAATAAGGATATTTATTATCCACAAAATGGTAGATTAAGAATATTAAGCGGAAATTTCCCCCCCGGAGGCAATGTTTGTCCCCCGAGTTGCAATCCTCCTTCAGAAGGTGGTATGGGTGACCTTGGCATAACGATCATTGATAAAGGTGAGAAAGGGATCGTAATAATATAATATTCTCTATTATTATTAAACCTCCTTCGGGAGGTTTTTTTATGCACTGGAAGAATGACGATATTTGATCAATATGCACTATTCCCTATTCGATTACATTTTAACTATTGTTTTTATAATCAGCCTTTCAGTCTATTTTCAAAAACCTACTCCATTATACCTGAAAATATTCCCGGTTTATTTTTTGGGGGCACTTGCAGTAGGGTTAAGGGTGGAGTGGTTGTATAAACATGGTCAGTATAATACAGGGGTGTTAAATATTTGGGGCATCATCGAATTCTGCTTCTTTTTTTTTGTGCTGCGGGAAATTATTGTCAATGTTAAGATTAAACGAATAATCTCATTTATTGCTATTGTTTTCGCATTATTTGCATTTATTAATATTTTCTATATTCAGCAAAGTGTTGGATTCAACCCTGTGAATTTTACCATTGGGTGTCTGATTACTGTGTTGGCCTGCATGTACTATTTTATTGAATTGTTCCAGAAAGCTGAAGCCCAATCACTTTCGAGGTTACCTGCTTTCTGGGTAGCTTCCGGGATATTATTTACTACCATTCTTTCTTTTCCGGAGTTTGCCTTGTTAGCCTTTTTGAAAGTATCTGCAAAAGTAAATAATGCCATGCAATACATAGACAATATCACACTTGTGTTGACCGACCTATTATTTGCGATTGCCTTTCTGTGCAGGATCAGAATTAGAAAATCGACTTAATCGTAACCAGTATTAAATGCTCATTTTCTGGCGAAATAACACGAGGAATGCCCTTCATAGACAAAAGAACGCGGGCAACTGATCAATCTTTTAAATTTTGTTGAACTTCCTTCGGGAGGTTTTTTTATGCATCTAAAGATTCACGATATTTGATCATTATGCATTATTCTGCCTTTGATGTAATTCTATTTGTTATTTTATTAATAAGCTTTTCCGTTTTTTATGAAAGACCAACCCCATTTTTTTAAAATTATTTCCGGCATATTTTTTTTGTGCGCTTATAGTGGAATTGAGGAGCGAATGGCTGGTTCAACATGGTCAATATAACACTGGGTTGGGAAATGTCTGGGGAATTATCGAATTCTGTTTTTATTTTTTTGTATTACGTGAAATCATAATTAACCCAAAAATCAAGCTCGTCATCGTAATTGTTTCTGCGGCGTATGCTCTGTTTGCATCGTTTAATCTGATATTTATACAGCACAAAGTTGGGTTCAACCCGATCAATTTTACCATTGGATGTGTGATCACAGTATTAGTATGCATTTATTATTTTGTGGAGTTATTCCAAAAAACTGAAACCCGATCACTGTCCAGATCCTCAGAATTCTGGATATGCACTGCTATTTTTTTTAATACAGTTCTTTCTTTTCCAACTTTTGCCTTGGAGAGTTTTTTGGAGGAATCTTCAAAAGTTAGCAAGGCCACCTATTTATTATACAAGAATATGGATTCAATAGTCCTGGTTACTGTTATTTTGACACTTATTTTATTTGCGATCGGATTTCTATGCAGAATTAAAATAAGGGAAAAGCATAATTAATTATAAACGTAAGGACGAGTTACTCCAGTTGAATTTATCCTATATCTAAACGGCGCGCAACGATATAGAATTATTATGATTTTTTCTACTTCCGACATGATACAATTGATTATGACTATAGTCAGCCTTTCGGTATTCGTGCTGAAACCATCTCCAGGTTACCTTAAATTTTATCCAATATATTTTACCTGTCAGTTGATATTGGATTTTTACACTGAATACACTTCAAACAAAAGTATACACAATACGGTGTTGTAAATTTTTACAACATTGGTGATTTTGCCTTTATTTGTCTTGTATTGAGGGGATTTATAGCAAATTTGAATCGAAGGAGGATCATCTTATTGGTCATTGTCATTTCTGCACTATTTTCAATCATAAATCTCGTTTTTATCCAAATAAAGGACGGCTTAAACCCAATTAATTTTACTATCCAAAGTCTAATAATACCTGTCTTGTGTATTTATTATTTTGTTGAATTGTTTCAAAAAACAGAGGCTCCCTCTCTTTCCAGATTACCTGCTTTCTGGATAACATCGGCTATTTTTTTTAATGTGGTCCTCACTTTTCCCATGTTTGCATCTTTGAGTTTTATGGATGAATGGACAAAACTGAATCAGGTAAGTTTCAAATTAATTATTGCTAATATCTCGACGATATTTAATATCATCCTCATAATGTCTTATACGTTATATTCGATTGGCTTTTTATGCGTGATACGAATCAACAAATCTACTTTGTAATTTTTATGGGTACCCTGCTGGCATTTCTGCTGGTGGGGTTTATCCTGGCCATGTTCTTTTTTTACCAGAGAAGACGACAAAAACAGGAAAGGGAACTGGTCAGGCTAAAAGAGGAGTATGAACAGGAAGTTCTTCGCTCCCAGCTCGAGATCCAGGAAGCCACAATGAAAACCATCGCCCAGGAATTGCACGACAACGTCGGGCAAAGCCTCTCCGTGATCAAACTCTGGATGTCCATGGCACCGATCGCCCCCGACCATGAAGCTTATGAAGGGGTGCAGAATTCAAAGGAGATGTTGCAGAAAGTAATCCGGGAGATGGCCGATCTCACCAAAAGCCTGCATACCGACCGGATCACGGATATTGGTCTGTCGGAAGCCATCAACTTCGACCTGGCTTCCATCCGCAGGGCTGGTATCATGAAGGTTAATTTCGAGGCTGAGGGCGAGGAATTTCATTTCCCGGATCAGCAGTCTATTTTCATTTTTCGCATGTACCAGGAGATGATGAACAATATCATCAAACACTCCAAAGCCACTCATGTAAACGTTTCTCTTTTTTATTCCGGCAATGATACCTTTGTGATGAAAATCCGCGATGACGGTGTAGGTTTCGACGTTCAGCAGAAAAAAGATTCAGGCAGCGGATCCAGCGGATTGGGATTGAAGAGTATGCGCAACCGGGCTAAAATGATCGGCGCGGATTTGGCCATAGAAAGTGAACCAGGGAAAGGAACTACCATTTCAGTCAAGGTTCCATTACATTAATGATCAATCAAGCATATGTCTTCAGTTAACAAACCCATACAGGTGGCTATCGCAGACGACCATACGCTTTTGCGAAAGGCACTTGCCAAACTGGTTGCATCATTCGATGAATATGCCGTTTTGTTCGAAGCCGACAACGGTAAGGAAATCAAGAAGAAAATTAATGAACACCTGGTTCCCGACCTGGTATTGCTGGACGTGAATATGCCGGAGATGGACGGTTTTGAGACTGCAGCCTGGTTAAAT
>JBGPBW010000259.1:0-6542 GCA_041481385.1 Puia sp. | reverse complement strand
TGTTTCAATTCAACAGAAACTCCAGCTACAGGTTCACCATCTACAGTAACTATTTTTCCGGTAATGGAAGCATTTGGTTTTTGGGAAAAAAGTAGGGTGGGAGAAGCGAATACCCAAAAAATAAAGAGCAGTCCGAATGCTTTCATGGTAAGGTGTGCTGTAATAACTCGTTGAATGCTAGTGCAATAAAGCTACAAAAAGCCTTTCGGATTTTCAAGCATTTAAGGAAAGCGTATTGGTCAGACGATTCCGGGCCGCCGGTTAACGGGAATTCCTGATAACCTGACCACCATAGCGAAATACATTTATAAAAAAACCCCATAGTGATACGGGGTTTTATTTTTAATCAGCAGCTATTAACAATTAGGAAGCCGCTTCGACCTGAGTATCTGGTTTAGCGTCTGGTGTTTTCTTCTTAGATTTTTTTGCTTCAGTTTTTGTGGATGCGGTAACCGGTTTAGTTGCCAGTGAGTGTGTTAGCAATTTACCGGCTTTGCGTATTGTTTTTCTGAATTTTTTTTCACTGATCTTCCTTGGAAATTCCATTAGGGATTCCGTCAGCCTGCTTTCCACCTGGTCCAGCAGATTTTTTTTGATCGACTTCTGTGATGTGTGTTTGATTTTTTTAGCCATAATGAAGTTTTTGGTAACAATTAGGTAATATGAATTTAACATAGATTCGAAAAAAACCAATGTTAAGGTTTAATAATTCTTTTTTGATCTTTAGAAAATGACTGGCGAATCAGGCCGAGGGTAGCTACTGTTAACTCAATGTAAATGAATGAATTGCTAAGGATTTGCACAAAGAGATACAATCGCCGTATCCCGGGTTCGGGCTGGCAGGTAACAAATGGGTACTAAATGATTCGGCAGGATATTATTCTATCCGGCTCCAAATCCACTTACGCAGGTGTTCAGTCAGCTGGCACATACCGCGCGTTAATGGCAGGGTATTGATCAGCTGGCCGTCCTGATCAATGCTTTGCTCTGTCGGCAATGCAAATCGATCCGGCATTTGGAAAAAAAAGCCGCCGGGCAGTCCTAGCTTGATTAAGCCATCGCCGGTGAAACTGAAAATGCTGCCGAGGATCTTTCCTTGAGGAGTCAGGGTGACGTCGTCACCGAAGATTGGGACGTTCATAAACATTGGATTTTACTAAAGTTAGGGAAAAATGATAACAATTTTATCGAATTTTGTAACGACTCGGATGAAAATATTTAATAAGGCATATAATTCGTTCAAATTCGCGGCTATTGTTAGTGCAACAGCCGGTATATCCATTATTTTATGTACCGTGGCCGGACATTTTATAAGCCCGGGCAAACTGATTCCTTTTGCGATGGTCGGGGGTGCCCTGGGTATTCTGACCGGAATATACTTTTTGCTGAAGCAAGGACTTGTTGAGCGGCGAAATGTTGTCGAGGTTTTCGTAACCACCTTAATTGCATTTGGGTTCATTTCCTTGTTACTCATTTTTAATTTGGACAAACCCTTTTTAATCATCGCCGGCATGTTCTTTATTGGACTAACAGCAACATTTAGCAATGACTATTTCCAAAGTAGAAAAGATATGTCGGTCAATCGGAGATATGGAGTATTGGGTTTGATTTTGGTTTTTCCGGTTTTTTATTTTTGTGTTTCTTCCATTCTGAAATTCAGCCTCGGTATTAGTGCACCTTTTTCTATTATTGAAGGATTGTTAAAAAGTCCACATGGTCAGGCCAACTTTAATGCAATTACTCCTTTTATATTTGGCGGCGGCCTTGTATTATCAGTTATTATTAATTTGTTTGCGCTGATTAAACCAATAAAATCAAATGGAAGTTTTGGTCAGTTTACGATAAACCGGACAATGATTCTGTCCCTGAATTTTGCAGTCTTAATAATGAGTTGTGCGCTGAGTTTAACCCTTTTGATTTACTTATTCCTTGAGAATTATTAATTGAATCAGTCATACGAAGATTTGACTTGTATCCGTTCCCTTGTCGATTGTATCCAGGCTTCAGCGACAATTGCATGTAAACTAAAACCAATCCAGAAGGCAGTTCCAAGAAATGACTGTGGCTTCAGCCCAAAAAAAGCAAAGGAGAGTGCCATGATGGGTCTTACTGTTGCAATTGCCAACCCCACAGCATAAGCACGGAGCAGCCATTCCCGGTTGGATTTAGATTGTTCGAATGACCCCGAGGTAATTGCCCGGGTAATTGAAACCAGGAAGTATAATGCAAAAAAGGAACTGGCAACCGCTTCATTTAATCCGCCAAGGGGAAGAACAATGAAAGGCATAACAAGTGCAGAAAGACCAATGATATAAGAGACTGCAATAAAAATATATAGGCTCTTTCGGTGGAATGAAGGCGAAACATTACGAAACTGGAAAGGACCCAGCAGTATGAAAACTAAACCCGGAATTATATGAATGATTGTGAGTACCGGATGATCGCGCAGGCCGCTGTCAAAAGGAAACCTTGGGGAAATCAGCCATTTTCCAAAGCCAGCCAAAATACCTAATCTACGCAAAACCATAAGCACACCAATCACTGTAAGTATCCAGGTCCCCGCCCATAGGAAATTTCGAATAGTTTTCAAGACAATAAAATTAATGAACTGATTTCAATAAGAAACGACCCGCCGCTACGAACCGGTGCCTCGAAATACATCTGCCCCATAAGGAGAAAAAGGGTAAATAATCTTTATCAATGTTTCAATTATGAGTGATTGCCTGCAATAGCGACGATGGCAATCTATTAGCCTGTACTTGTCAGTCCCTTGTCAAACAGGCCAATAGTCTCTATAAGGTCCCTATAAGGTCCCTGTAAGGTCTCTGGGAATTTGTAGAAGTTTCGACCTGATATACCTATACAGGTGATTTGATCGTCCTGTTTTTCTTATATAATCGGTTCCGGAAGCAATTTATTTTATGGAAACGCCTGGATCAGTCTTTTAGCCGCCATCGAACTTAAGGCCATTATAGTCAACTGAGGATTGATGGTGATACTCGTAGGAAACAGGGATGCATCGGCGACAAAAACATTGTCATACCCGTCCACATTAAAATGCTCTGTCACCACGCGTTCGCTCCGGTGTACTGAACCCGCACCGGCCATCATATTTCCACCCTGCGGATGTGCAGTACCAATATAAATATCTTTCATACGCAGGGGAAAATCGTCAAATACCTGGAGGAACTCATCTACATTTTTAGGATCCGTCAGATCCAGATCAATCCCGGGTCTGGTGGGAATAATAGCCCTTGTACTTCCGGCTTTTTGCCCCAGGCGGATCAGGGTTTCCAGCGCATATTTAATATTTCTTACATCCCCGGTGCCCAGTTCCCAGGTAAACGCTTGTCCGGATAAGATATCTGCTTTAAGAAATATTTGTCCATTCGGTTCGGAACCAATCAGGCTTCCGAAATTAAGCAGGTATTTGTAACGGTTGATCCATCTGTCCCTTCTGTCGAAAAAGAAAGGGACGCTGGAAAGATAAAAGGCCGCTGGTGGATTGAAATAGGTTTCAAATGCAGAACGGTTTTGCGGATCCAGCGCAGCCATAGTTATTTGATCGCCGTCATAAGCTTTTATTTCCTCATTAAAATCAAAGGCAACGGGGAAAGCAAAATTGCAACTCAGCCGTTTACCGATATTCTTATTTCCGGGATTACTGCGCATTAGAAAATGACTGCTCGCAATCGCGCCGCCGGCTACGACGATTGCTTTATTCACCCGGATTTTTTTTAAAGATCCGTTGGCGGATCTTAAAATAACCTGATCCGCTGTGCGTGCATTATTTGAACATATAAAATTCACGGCCGTCATATTGGGGAGAATTTGTACTCCCCTTGATTCGGACCACGGGATATAGGTTTCCAGCATCGATCTTTTACGCATCCGTTTATTACCGAGGTTCCAGTTTCCATCCCCCACATTGTCAAGATGATTTACCAGCACCTGTTCCGGCATGGAGAGTTGATCAGCATTTCCTACACCTGCATTATAACCGGTTACGCCCTGTAAAAATTTTTCGGAAACCCTTTCATTGATGCCCAAAAGGCCGAGTGGCGCAACATGCAGTTCCTTCTCGATTTGATCGTATTCCGCATCGATTCCGTTTAATGTAAGACCGAATTCCAGGTTCCACTGTTTGCGCACATGATCGGGAATCCGGAAACAAACCGCGTTATTCACGATCGTCGATCCACCAACACATTCACCCTGCAACACGGTCATCGATGTTTTTTTCGTTTGCTGCAGTCCGCCTTCTTTGTATACTTTCTTCATCATATCAATCTCAATGTCCTGAAAATCCTGCAGGGGTTGATAACGGGAACCACTTTCGACAACGAGTATTTTACCGGGATTTTGCACTGCACAGGCCAGCCGGTAAGCAGCTATGGAACCACCCGCACCGGATCCGACGATTAAATAATCACAGTGATCCGGAATCTCCGGTTCACTGACCGGAGTGGTGACCCTTGGCGCCACAAGTTTTCCATTGTTGTTTACAGGTTTAAAATTATTCGGATCTTTTTCATCCCGGGGCAGCGGCGCGATTTGGTTGAAGGGTGGTCTGCCATTCGCAAAATCGGCCTGCAGACGGTCGCGCGCGTCTGGTGGCACATATCCCATGCCTGCCCTGACATTGATATAAGAATAATTGGCAAAACTCACAATAGAATTGAGCGCTGTTCCGATGATAAAAGCCAGCTCCGCCAGTGGCGGAATAAATGCCCTACTCTTTTCGATTTCATTTCTGAAAAAATATTTGCGGAGATAAAACCGCTGTTCCTCCCGCGCCATCGTAGAGAATGCAGGACGCAGGCCATAGATAAAATTCAAAACATTCTCAAACAAACCGAAAGGAAGGTTCAGCAACCCTCTTTTTCTTCCGCGAATGCCACCCACATACCTGTCGATGGATTGTAGCACTGCGGCAGACTGTTTCTCGTTTGCGTCGAAAAAAGCTTTCGTCAGCGCAATGGCGTCAATCGCAGCAGAAGGCCCGAGGCTGTTGATGGAATAATCGGCATTATAATACATGCGCCGTAAAAAAACCATAGCTGCAATCAGGGTCAGGTTCAGCAGGCTATACAAAATAAAATACCAGTCAACAGTAACCGGTCCCGCGTGCCGGGTCTGAATCCATACACCCCCGCGAATGTCGCCAATGATGATCCAGGCAATTGCCGCAAATGCACCAAAACTCAGGGGCACATTGATCGCGTTAAAAAAATGTTGTCTCAGACGTTCTCTTTTTATAAGCAGAAAACTGATTACCGCAAGTGTTGTGTACAAAGTGACCGTATTGCCGATCATGGGATCGGGAGAACCGTAAATAGCAGTAAGGCCGCTGTTCCCACGAGTAAACACGCGAAGAGCAATAATTCCCAGTACACATAAGGTAAAGAAAACAAACAAGGCCTTGTAGAGATATCCCATCACGGTGAGTGGTGTGGAAAAATGAATCGGGAAATCTTTTTCAGGTGCGAAAACCTCGGCGTCTTTTTTATACCGGATCATCCACCATACAAATAGTACGATCAGTGATCCATCCATGATCGCCGAGGTCATGAGAAAATTCGTCGGATCATTGGTGTCCATCCCTTTAGCAAAATGGAAGAAAAGGGAATAGGTCGTCGACGCGAGATGTCCTGCTAAAAGACCGAGACAGGCGTAATACCGAAGACTCTTATTATAGGCCGCTGTGAATGCAAGAATGATCATCAATGTGATCTTGAAATAGGTATTGATCGCCAGCGCCGGGTTCTGGTAGGTCATGCCAATCAAATCGGCAACACCCTTGGGCCAGGCGGCTGGTCCCAATTTCCCAAGCAGAAGGATCATCAAATACATCAAATATCCGAAGCCCAGAATGCGGAGCAGGTAAAACACGAGGTCGCGGTGGGGTTTAACCACAGCTTCATCCGACCATTTTTTGGAAAACAGGTTTTCATATTCTTCGGGTGTTGGATCGTCAGGATATTTTTTCTTTTTATAAATCAGTGCGGCCAATAACCTGGAGACGTATAGACCGACAATGCCGAAAACGATCGCGTCAAAGGATAGGGTTACGAAAAATTTAAGCGCAGCGGGACTGATGCCGGAGACAAAAGAACCATCATCATAGTTCCATAATGCCCGGCCTGTATCACAACTGCTGCAGCGGTAATGTGATTCAATATAAAGATCCATCAGAAAATAGGGGATGAATACAATCCCGTAAGGAATCAGCGAACTGCATTTCCGGGCGAGTATAATGAGTGGTGAATACAGCAGACTATTGGTGAGTATTTCGGCATATACAGTAGCTCTCGGCCCGTAATGATGACCGAAAAAACTAAATCCGTTAAAGCTCACAATTTTAAAATGGGTGACACCATAAATCAACAGTACACTCAACAGGCAGTTGACGAGAATAAGCAGGAGATACTTCATGAAGCCGGGCGCCTTATCCAATGGATCTGGCCAATGATATCCCCTGAAGTTTACAATTTTTATCATAGAAGGTTGTTTATGCATGAAGGTTGAATGCATTTATCTAC
>JBGPBW010000258.1:0-6548 GCA_041481385.1 Puia sp. | reverse complement strand
GTTCGTTAAATGCATCTGTGTCTCCTGAACTGGTGGACTTAACTACCAGGATCCGTCCATTAAAAATACCCTGACGATTTGCCTTGTCCACAAAATAATCCGGCAGCGCGCGAAGTAACACGCCCGTTCCGAATTGCAAAATCTTTTCCGGAAGGTAAAAAATATTTTCACCCGGAATTTCTGTTCCGGCCGTTTTAATCTCCGCAAGGTTAATTTTGGAAAGATTCATGCTTTTTATTCTTTTTCAACAACAACCTTAATGATACGACCCTGCGATTTTAACCAATCCGGGAAACCATTCGACGCTTCTGCAAAAGGAACACGGGTGGTTATGAAAGAAAGTGGTTTAACTTTTTTCTCACTGATACTATGCATCACCAGATCAAAATCTTCACGGGTGGCATTTCTGCTGCTCATCAGGGTAGCTTCCCTTCTATGAAATTCGGGGTGCGACAGAACGATTTCTTCTTTTTGTAAACCCACCAATATATATCGTCCCCCATGCGACATATATTGAAAACCCTGGTTGATTGCCTGCCGGTTGCCAGAGGCATCAATCACTACAGATGGCATATCTCCATGGGTAATATCCATTAAGTGCTCCATTACGTTTTCACTTCCTGCCCGAATGCTGTGCACCAGTCCCAATCCGGTTTTGCAAAATTCCAGTCTGAATGCATTAGTGTCCATTGCAATTACCTCTGCACCCCGGATACGCGCAAATTCCATTACACCCAATCCGATTGGTCCTGCTCCCATTACCAGCACAAATTCCCCGGGTTGCACATTTGCCCGCCGGACACCATGAGCACCGATGGACAGCGGTTCCACCATCGCCAATTCTGTCAGATCCAATCCCTGTGCGTGCACCAGGAGCCGCGAAGGAATCGAATAATAATCAGCCATACCACCATCGATGTGAACACCACAAACTTTAAGACTGCTACAACAGTTTGTTTTTCCTGCACGGCAGGTTATACAGTGTCCGCAGTTCAGATACGGAAGAAAAGTTACGGATTCTCCTTTTTGAAACCCGGGGGCATCGTCAAATTCTACCAGTTCACCAGATAATTCATGTCCCAGTATTCTCGGATAAGTGAAAAAAGGTTGGGTGCCTTCATAAGCATGAAGATCCGTGCCACAGATGCAAATTCTTCGGATCCTGACGATTGCATGTCCGGCCTTTCTTTCAGGCTCCGGCAGATCAATATAGTCCATCCGGCCGGGTTGTGTACAAACGAGTGCTTTCATTTTAGTCTTAATTTTTCCGGAGTACCTCTCTTCTGCCAACCGCCAACCGCCAACTGTCATCTGTTATCCATCAGGCATTCGCCAGAGCCCGGTCCAGGTGTACGTATCCGCCATCTACATGAATCAGCTGTCCCGTGGTATGGCTTGATTTGTCGGATAGTAAAAAGGCAACTGTATTCCCGATTTCCTCAGGTGTTGTCATCCTTTGCTCCAGGGGAATCTTAGCAACGATTTCTTTAAGTTTCTCTTCCGGATGCGGTAAAGTCCTGATCCAGTTTTCATACTGAGGCGTCCAGCATTCTGCGACGATGATGGAATTGACACGCATGCCATACTTCAGCAATTCAACAGCCCATTCGCGGGTCAGTCCGTTTCGTCCGCCATTGGCGGCAGCATAGGCCGAAGTATTGCCCTGTCCTGTTTCTGCTGTTTTTGAACTGATATTTACAATTGGACCACGGGATTTTTTCAAATCTGACAGCGCAAAATGCGCCATCAGATAATAATGTACGAGGTTGCTATGCAGGCTCTTCATAAACTTTTCATAGTTTCCATTTTCCAGGCCGACACCATCATTCACGCCCGCATTGTTCACCAGTCCTTCAATGCGTCCGAATTTTTCCACGACCACAGCCACTGCGTTTTCGCAGGCGGCAGGATCACTCAACTCAGCCTGAACGGAAAAAGCGGGTCTGCCAGTCTGGTGTATCTCCTCCTGAAGTTTCAAATTATCTTCCGCATTCCGGCCAATGATTACAGGAATCGCCCCCTCACTGGCCAACACACGAACAATTCCTTGTCCGATTCCTCTGGCGCCGCCGGTTACGATAATTATTTTATTTTCCAATCCCAGATTCATAAAAAGAATTTAAACCAGCTGATAAAAATTTATCGCATTATTTCCAAAAAAATCTGCCTGTTCTGTTGTCGTAAAAGAGTAAAAATAATCCTCTGCAACATCTTTTACCTGATCATATGTGGCCGCCAGCAGGCATACCGGCCAGTCGGAACCAAACATAATTCGTTTGGTTCCAAAAGTCTCTACCACGGCGTCAATATAGGGACGGAAATCTTCATGTTCCCAATATTCCCAGTCGGCTTCGTTCACCAGTCCGGATATTTTACAATAGACATGTTTATACGGGGCAAACCGTTTGATAGACTGTTTCCACTCGGCAATGATACCCTGTCTTATATGTGGTTTGGCCATATGGTCAATTACAAAACGCTGTTCAGGAAAAGCTGCAACTAACCGTTCCGTATAACCGAGCTGATCGGGCAGGATCAGCAGGTCGAAACTAAATCCATATTGATTCAATAGTCCGATTCCCCGCTGAAAATCCCTGTTTAACATCATATCCCGCTGCTCCTCTCCCTGCAAAAGGTGACGGAAACCTTTCATCAGGGGATATTGCTGATAATCCGCTAACTTTTTCTCAAGCTGTTCATCATACAAATTAATCCAACCAACCACCCCCTGAATAAATGGGTTTTGTTCCGCCAGTTCGATAAGAAAAAGATTCTCCTTTTCCGAAGCATTGGTTTGCACAAGCACAGAACCTGATATTCCTTTTCTCTTATACACCGCTTCCAGCTGAATGGGAAGATAATCGGTCCGCAGGACCTGCATTTCTTCGGTAATCCAGGCGTCGCGAATTGAATCAAAAGTCCAGAAATGATGGTGCGCATCAATCACAGGATAGTACTGCTGCATAATTTACTTATTCTCCGGGTTCCAGTTTAAATACACGCTCCATCAACAACCATTTTTCTCCGGGTTTAGACCCCGGAAGAGGTTGTTGAAATTCAGCCATCAGGGTTTCCCATTCCTGTACCTTGGGATTTGCTTCGTCCATTGCCTTTTTCTTTTCAAAGCTAAAATCAGCGGCAACTTTCAGAATCATGAATAGCCGGTTATGTGTACGGTAAATCTCCATATCCAGGATGCCCGCTTCTTTGATACTATCTTTCACTTCAGGCCATACTTTCAAGTGATAATCATCATAGGCTTTTATCGCGGCTTCATCTTCTTTGAGATCCAATGCCAGGCAATATCTTTTCATATATCATTTTTAATGCGCTATGGATAGTTTTAATTTTTCCACACTGATATTTTTCAATGCAAATAATAAAACCACAATAAAACAGGCTGCTGGTACCAGGTAAGCCGTCTGGATGGAACTGGCGTCAGAGACCCTGGCCATGATAACGGGGAATACTGCGCCCCCAACAATTGCCATGACCATGAGAGATGAGGCTTTTTTTGTTCTGGTACCCAGCCCGCGCACACCGAGTGAAAAAATAGTTGGAAACATAATAGACATAAAAAATTCCACACCAAGCAATGCGTACACACTGAATTTTCCCTGAATCAATACCGCGGTGGTTAGCAGGATCATATTGATCAAACTGTAGATAGCTAATAATTTTGAGGGCAGAATAAAGCGGATCAGCACCGTTCCCACAAAACGCCCAATCATGAAACAAAGAAGCGCGATGGATAATAAGTAAGCGGCGGGTTTTTCTTCCAGACCTCCCACCCTGCCGGCGAACAAAATAAAAAAGCTGCTGATGCAAACCTGGGCTCCGACATAAAAAAACTGGGCCCAGACACCAAACATCAGATTTTTTTCCTTTAAAATAGAGCCCTGATCGTTAGGCATGTCCGCCTCTTCTACGATTTCAGGCAAATGAGTTTTGTATAATAGAAAAGCCACAGAAAGCACCACGAGCCCTATAATGATGTAGGGAATCTGTACTGATGCCGCTTCATGATTTAAATAAGTATTCAGATCCCCTGCGCTCATTCCGGATTGCTCAGCAGTCGATAATTTCTTTCCGGATAATATAAAACTTCCTCCGATCAGCGGGGCCAGAAATGCGCCCAATCCATTGAATGACTGGGCAAAATTCAGGCGGTGTGCAGCTGTTGCCTGATCTCCCAATACAATCATATAGGGATTGGCAGCAGTTTCCAGGAAAGCAAGTCCGCTGGCGATGATAAATAATGCAACCAGAAAAAAAGCATACGACCGGGTAACAGAAGCGGGGTAAAACAGGAATGCGCCGGTTGCAAATAAAAGCAGGCCGAAAATGGTGCCGCTTTTATATCCAAAACGCTTCATAAATACACCTGCCGGGAAAGCGATGAGAAAATAGGCAATAAAAGATGCAGAATCAATAAGAGCTGACTGGGTATAATTTAATTGACAGGCTTTTTTTAAATGCGGGATCAGGATAGAGTTCATATTCAGCGCTATCCCCCATAAAAAAAACAACGCTGTAATCAGGATAATCGCCGTTGACCTTTTATTCGATGGCATGGCTACCGGTATTTAATCTATCCTGAATGTACGCAATAGCCTTTAATTAACGACCTATTTGTGCTGTCTGAATAACCATTCCCAGGGTTAATCGAATAGTTCCGGCTGTTCAGGTTTTTTCTTCTGTTCCCATTCCATAGTTACACTTTTGGTGTATTCTGTAAGTTTGACACC
Organism: Puia sp.; assembly: GCA_041481385.1. Classification (GTDB taxonomy): domain Bacteria; phylum Bacteroidota; class Bacteroidia; order Chitinophagales; family Chitinophagaceae; genus Puia. Next base: position 1,800 of record JBGPBW010000258.1, on the reverse strand, counting down.
GACAGCCCTCCATCCCATAACTTCCACCGCCTTAACGGTTTTTATTTTCGCTTTGCGCACCTGTGCACCGCGACCTGATTGGACAATCAGAATGGGTTCGTCTTCAGTGCTGACGGCTTCAAGCCGGTTACCCTCGCCTTCTTTGATGAATTGGAACTTATTATGCAATGAATTGGTTTCTATCTTAAACCGTTTGATGCTGTATTGAGCTTTTTCACTGTCCAGATAAATGGCTGTGACGATTTTTTCCGGATCAAATTTCTCGATCAGTAAAACTTTATCTGCATCGAAGCGCTGGGTCAGTTCCTGGTCTGTAATTTCATAATTTCCATCATTGTAGATAACCAGGAGCCGGTCTTCAGGTGTGAATTTTCCCAGGAAACTGCCTTTTTGTTCTGTATTGAGCCGACCAAAGGTATCGTCGAACCAAATATTCCTTGCCTGCAGGGTGGCTTTCCCGGCCTGTTTGAATTTTACGGTACGGATCGGATATTTCGTAACCTGATTTCCCAGAGAGGCGCGTGCTTTAATCTCAAGTGTCTGGAAATCGAAATCAAATTCTTTGTGGCGGGCTGAGCAGGCCGGGCTCAGCATGACGCGCACCAATTCAGCCTCTCCGTTCGGGTTAACGGAAAAATAATGCACTTTCGCTTTTTCTGATTTCGTCAGATCATATTCTTTTTCGCGGGTAACTCCGGTAACATTAAAACGCTTTGCATAGCTGATCCCGGTTTTTCCATCACCATAAATCATATTGTACGTTGTCCTTTCATCGTTTTTCCGGAAAATGCCGACGTGGACGATATCTTTTCCAATAAAAGTTTTTTCAGCCACTTTCACAATCTTCATCGTACCTGCCCGTGTAAAGGCAATAATGTCGTCAAGGTCAGAAGCTTCGGTAACAAACTCGTCTTTTTTAAGGCTGGTGCCGATAAATCCTTCGGAGCGGTTTACATAAATTTTGGTATTGGCAATGGCAACCTGTTTGGCCTGAATGGCCTCGAACGGGCGTATCTCTGTTTTTCTTTCTCTACCCTTCCCGTATTTACGCAGCAGCTCTTCAAAATAATTAACTGAAAAATCCACCAGGTTGTTCAAGTCATATTTTACCTGTTTGATTTCATTTTCCAGGGATTTGATCTGGGCATTAAGCTCTTCAATATCCAGTTTGTATATTCTGCGAACAGGCTTCTCCGTTAATTTAACGATGTCTTCGCGGCTGATATTCTTTTTGAGTTGTTTGCGGAAAGGTTCAAAAGCCTTTGCAATGGCCAGCAGTACTTTTTCCCAATTCTCATGTTTTTTTTCCAGTTCCTTGTAAATCTTTTCTTCAAAGAATATTCTTTCCAGGGATGTGAAATGCCATTTATCCTGCAGTTCTGCCAGTTTAATTTCCAGTTCCCTTTTTAGCAGGTCCTTGGTCTGGTCTACAGATGTCCTGAGCAATTCGGACATCGATGGAAATTCCGGCTTTTGCTTATTGATTACACAGGCACTCGGCGAGATACTGATCTCACAATCGGTAAATGCATATAATGCATCGATGGTGATATCGGGCGAAATCCCCGGAGCCAGGTCAACCTGAACCTCTACTTCCGCTGCTGTATTATCGGTTACTTTTCGGATTCGGATTTTTCCCTGATCATTGGCCCTGATGATGGAGTCAATGAGCTGACTGGTCGTAATACCATAGGGCACATCTTTGATCAGCAGGGTTTTCTTATCAACCTCATCGATATGTGCCCGAACCCGGACGCGTGCACCACGCCTGCCATCATTATAATTGAGCACATCGATCAT
>JBGPBW010000257.1:0-6563 GCA_041481385.1 Puia sp. | reverse complement strand
GCTATCATTATGGATGGGAACGGCCGATGGGCTAAAGTGCAGGGGCAGGACAGGCTATTCGGGCATTATCATGGGGTGGAAAGCGTACGTGTGGTCGTGGAGGCTTGTGCTGAGCTGGGCGTGGAATACTTAACACTGTATGCTTTTTCCACGGAAAACTGGGAAAGACCGGAAGAGGAAGTTACTGGATTAATGGAATTACTTGTAGACACGATCCGAAAAGAAGTGCCTACATTAAATAAAAACAATATTCGGTTGCATGTGATTGGGAATACCGCACTATTGCCGGATAATACCATGGCTGCAATGAACGAGGCGATACTGGAAACGGCGGGGAATACGGGTCTGAACCTCATTATGGCCCTGAGTTACAGTAGCCGCTGGGAGATGGGTGAAGCAGCCCGTCAGCTGGGAATGGATGTGAAATCGGGGAAACTTGTTCCCGAATCGATTGACCAGGAATGTTTTCAAAAATACCTCTGTACCCGGCATTTCCCTGACCCTGAATTGATGATCAGGACCAGTGGAGAACACCGGATCAGCAATTTTCTTTTATACCAACTTGCTTATGCTGAACTTTATTTTACACCTGTACTCTGGCCTGATTTCCGGAAAGAACACCTCTACGAAGCCATCCTCGATTTTCAGGCGCGGGAAAGGCGTTTTGGCAAAACCAGCGAACAGCTGGGCTGAGGATCCCAAATCCTTCAGAAATGCTTGAGAATAAATGGGCTGTATCGCTGATCCAGCTTGTATTTTAACAAACACTTTTAATTAATCCCCTTAATTTGCCGCTCTAAAAAACCCGCCCGGATGCTACGAAGTTTATTGACTGGTGTTTTTTTATTTACTTTCTGCTTACTGAAGATTACGGTTGCTGAGGCGCAGGTTACTGACACCACCCATCCCATTTCTGTAGATCCCGAATTACTGGCCCTGGAAAATGCAAAAACTCCCAAAGAATATATTATATCAGGTCTTAAAGTTACCGGCACCAAATATCTCGACGAATCACTGCTGATTTCCGTTTCGGGTCTTAGTATCGGAGATAAAGTGATGATACCCGGTGGCGATAATTTCAGCAAAGCCATCCAGAAATTATGGGGCCAGAACCTGTTCTCCAATATAGCTATCTATTTCACCAAGATTACAGGTAATGAACTCTATGTGGAAATTAACGTCACGGAGAGACCACGGCTCACCAACTTTATTTTTAAAGGTGCCAGCAAATCTGAATCCGACGAATTGAAAATTAAAACCGGACTTATCAAAGGCCGCGTCATAACTGAAAATATGAAGCAGACGGCTGATGAAAATATTATAAAATATTATGCAGACAAAGGTTTTCAGGGCGTGGAAGTAACCATCTCTGAAGAACGTGATCCCAAGACGCCCAATTCTGAAATCCTCACGTTCAACATTGAAAAGGGAACTAAAGTGCGCATCAACCAGATCACTATTTACGGGGCACAGGCCATCTCCGCTGCCCGCCTGAAGAAACAAATGAGTGAAACCCATGAGGTAACCAAATTAACGCTTTACCCGGCCAAAGATTCCTCTTCCTACGGAGTAGTAAATCCCATGACGTTCAAAGAATACATCGATCAACAGGGATTTCTGTCCTATACAAAAACCAAAGAAGTACTGGATCCCTACTTCCGGTTTAAATTGTTCAGCTCCGCAAAATTCAATGAAAAAAAATATAAGGAAGATCAGGAAAAAATTATTGAATACTATAATTCCCAGGGTTACCGCGATATGGTGATCATTTCGGATACCTTGTTTTACAACAGTAAAAAACAATTGAACATTGCAATCAAAGTGGACGAGGGACAGAAATATTATTTTGGAAATATTACCTGGAAGGGGAATACCAAGTATCCTGATTCTCTCCTATCGCTGGTCCTGGGGATTCACAAAGGAGATGTTTACAATCTGGATATCCTGAATAAAAAACTTGGTAAACAAGTTACCCAGGAAGGTGGTGGCGTGAGTGATCTTTACCTGGACGACGGATACCTGTTCTTCCGCATTGACCCGGTTGAAACCTCGGTGTACAACGATACCATCGACTTCGAAATACGTATGGTGGAAGGGCCTCAGGCAACGATTAAAAACGTAACGATCGCCGGCAATGAAAAGACAAAGGAATATGTCATACGCCGGGAACTGCGTACGATTCCGGGAGAAAAATTCAGCCGTACGGATATCATCCGATCCACACGTGAAATTGTAAACCTGGGTTATTTCAACCAGGAAAAAGTAGAACCGCATATCGTTCCCAACCAGGATGATGGAACGGTTGACATTAACTGGTCGGTTGAAGAAAAATCATCTGACCAACTGGAACTTTCCGCGGGCTGGGGCGGTGGTATCGGAATTACCGGAACCGTAGGTATTACATTTAACAATTTTTCCATAGATAATATCTGGAAAAAATCAGCATGGGATCCATTGCCGACAGGAGATGGCCAAAAACTCAGTTTGCGTGTACAGGCAAATGGCAAAGCTTACCAATCGTACAATCTTTCGTTTACTGAACCCTGGCTGGGTGGCAAAAAAAGAAATTCGCTAACCGTCAGCCTCTACCGAAGTGCTTTCCGGACTGGCGGCTATAATTACCAGACAGCCAAGTATGCCTATAGCGATACGAATTCACTTAAGAATTTTGGTGTTGTTGTTGCCCTGGGTAAACAATTGAAATGGCCGGATGATTATTTCACCCTTACCTATTCCCTGAATTATACCTTGTACGATCTGACCAACTATTCCCTGTTCTCACCTGATTTCCGAAATGGGTACTCCAATAACCTAAGCTTCAAAGTGGGGCTTGGACGATATTCCGTGGATCAGCCGATTTATCCTCACCAGGGTTCAAACCTGCTGATGAGTGTTCAGCTGACTCCGCCCTGGTCTTTATTCAAAAAGAACTATAATACATCACAGGATGAATTCGAACTGCCTGAATACACGAAATTTCTGCTGACCAGTGAATGGTATATCCCCATAGGGAAACCGATGGGAGCAGACAAGAGTCGTCAATTCGTATTAAAAGCCGCAGTGAAATATGGTTTTATGGGCAGGTATAATACAGAATTGAATTTTTCTCCTTTCGAGAGATTTCAGTTGGGTGATGCTGGGCTGACCAATAACTTTGGTCTCCTGGGTTATGATATCATTTCACAGAGAGGATACCCGGTATATCAGAATTCTGATCCGCGTGTCAACCCGGAAGTGCAGAGCGCTACAAAGTTCTTTACCATGTTTAATAAGTATACCCTGGAAATGCGCTACCCTTTCGTTACCAATCCGAGCAGCACGATTTATGGGGAAATGTTTTTCGAAGCTGCCAACGGTTGGTATGATTATCAGTCTTATAATCCATTCCGCCTGCGTCGGGATGTGGGTATCGGACTTCGATTCTTCCTCCCGATGTTTGGATTGCTGGGCTTTGACTATGGTATCGGGTTAGATCGTATTAAGGATGGTTCGCTTAACAACGCAACCCGATTTACTTTCATGCTGGGTGTTGAACCTCAGTAACCAGATATTAACTTCATGATATGAAACAATTAACCCTGATATTATCGTTGATTTTCGCCCTTTGCACTGGCGCTGCCGCGCAGCGTTACGCCGTTGTCGATACCAAATACATCCTGGAAAAAATGCCCGATTACAAAGCGGCACAGAAACAACTGGATCAGATCAGTGCCCAGTGGCAGAAAGAAATTGACGATAAACAAGTTATTCTTGATAAAATGTATAAGGATTACGAGGGAGAACAGGCGATGCTGAGTGACGACCTGAAGAAGAAAAGAGAAGATGAATTGTTCAATCATGAGAAGGAAGTCAGGGATCTGCAACGTAAACGCTTTGGTTTTGAAGGGGATCTGTTCAAAAAACGCCAGGAACTGATCAAACCTGTACAGGATAAGGTTTATAACGCTATTCAAAAAATAGCCGTTAGCCGGATGTATGACTTTATTTTAGATAAAAGTGAAGGAATTACTGTTATCTTTGCCGACCCTAAGCTGGATAAGAGTGAAGATGTCCTTAGAGAACTCGGGGTTAAGTAGAAAAAATATTCATTCAACTATTAACAAAAACAAAGAAAACAGAAAGCAATTATGAAAAAAATTGTTGCCATTGTATTAGTAGCGACCACCCTAAGTCTCGCCGGGAACAAGTTGCAGGCCCAGACAAAATTCGGTTATATCAGCCTCAGCGAAATGATCACCTCGATGCCTGAATATAAAAAAGCGGATTCCTCAATGCAGGATTACCAGTCTGCCCTGAATCAGAATTTTGAAGATATGAAACGCGAATTCAACGAGAAAGACAGCCTGCTTTCTTCAAAAGATACCGCGAAATACACGAGAGCCCAGATTGAAATCAAGAGAAAACAATTGGGCGAATTGTATCTGAAGTTACAGGGCTATCAGCAGCAGGCCGGACAGCTTTACCAGCAGAAACAGCAGGACCTTATGGCACCGATTCAGAGAAAAGCATCTGAAATCGTACAGAATGTTGCTAAGGAAAATGGATATACTTATGTATTCCTGAAAGATGCGCTGCTGGTTTCTCCACCCGCGGATGATATCCTCCCCCTCGTAAAGAAAAAACTCAGCTTGAAATAATCTCCTGAATTGATTACATAAAGGCCGCCCGATATATACCGGGACGGCCTTTTTAGTTTTTGTTTATTAATTTAGTGTATGCCCTCTTCTCACCCGATCGGCATTTTTGATTCAGGTTACGGCGGACTTACCGTATTAAAGTCGATTGTTCAAAAACTGCCGGAATATGATTTTATTTACCTGGGCGATAACGCACGAACTCCATATGGCAACCGGTCTTTCGAAACTGTATACCAGTATACAAGGGAATCCGTAAACTGGCTTTTTTCAAGAGGCTGTCCCCTGGTGATCCTCGCTTGTAATACGTCTTCTGCAAAGGCTTTGCGCACCATCCAGCAACAGGACCTGATAGATTCCGGAACTGCCAATCGGGTACTCGGCGTTATCAGGCCCACAACAGAAATTGCGGGTAAGCTGTCAAAAACAGGGCAGGTGGGCATTTTGGCAACCAGCGGAACCGTCAATTCAGAATCCTATGTATTGGAAATAAAAAAATTCTTCCCTGAAGTAAAAGTATTTCAACAGGCATGTCCGCTGTGGGTTCCATTGATTGAAAACAACGAACATCTGGGGCCGGGTGCTGACTATTTTATAAAAAAGTATGTCGATGCCCTGATGAATCAGTCCACTGGCATTGATACGGTATTGCTCGCCTGTACGCATTATCCGTTACTCATGGACAAACTCCGTTTACATTTCCCCGCCTCTGTACAATTGGTCGCACAGGGCGATATTGTTGCAGACAGTCTGATGATCTATTTGAAAAAACATCCCGAGATAAACAGCCGTTGCAGCAAACATTCCGGTCTGGCGTTTTGTACTACCGATGACCCGGCTGATTTTGACCAACATGCTGCATTATTTTATAAAGAGGGGATTCAATCAGAAAGAGTATTTTTGTAAATATTTTCTACCTTGCGATTGAAACCCCACTTATGAAATCGCTCCTGAACCGGATCTTGATTGCTGCTGCTTTGTTTCTATTTGTCTCCTGCTCCAAGGAGGTGAGCAAGGAAGATTCTCACAATGCTGTTCCAGCCAATGGAGATTTTTATGCAACAATAAATGGTATTCAGTGGAACGCCGACAGTCTTCAGTTGGTACTCGTGAACAATAATGGTATAACCATCAGTGGTCTCAGTAAGACCGGTGATGAAATATCCATGTTACTACCGGAATTCAAAACCGGCACTTATACATTAAATGCGGCTTCTCTTCCCTTTTCCTTTTATGTAGATGTTTTTGGCAGCTTGACGGATGTCTATTACAGCAACTCAGGGTCTGCTTCCGGAACGGTAACTATTTCAAGCATAGATACCATAAATCATCTGGTGAGCGGAAGTTTTCAATTTACCCTGGTGAATCCTTCCGACAACAGCAAAAAAACAATTACCAGCGGCGTTTTTTCTTATGTTCCCTATACAGGTGGATCAGGTAATGTGACACCTCCACCAACAAGCAAGGATACTTTGCAGGCTCTTGCCGATGGGAATCCATTCAATCCATTTCAGATTACAACCGATGCATCCAGCGGTCAGCTCGTTATTGCCGGAATTACTTCAGACGGAACTACCATGGCGCTGCTGATGCCGGATAATATAACACCCGGATCTTATAGCCTCGATTTTGGGACCGGAATGTATATTGGAATATTCAATCCGCCGGGTGTAACTATCGGTCTGGTCTCGCAGGCAAATGGAACCCTGACGATTATTTCCCACAATACAGTGACAAAACGGATTATTGGAACCTTCAGCTTTATAGCCACCCCTATATCCAGCGGCACCCCGGTGACGATAACCCAGGGTTATTTTTCTGTTAGTTATTAAATTAATAAAGGCAGCTTATTGTTGGCAGAGAAGCCGGAATTCTTTAGCTTTGCCCTCCCTTTCAATGAAGGGACCCGGATTTGCCGGTATTATAGTT
>JBGPBW010000256.1:0-6576 GCA_041481385.1 Puia sp. | reverse complement strand
CCGCAATTTTTCATCCGCACTCAGTATACCATCATGATTCAGGTCACCATATCTCACGGATGGATTCGTACTATGATAAATCACATAGGAAATCAAAAATATCGAACTCAGTACAACTGCGGTGAGGTTTGCTGCTCTGTGCGCCCGGATTCTGTGATTTTTGATGAAATACAAACTAGCCAGCAGTAAAATAGCAGTCGTTGAATTGAGGATGGCGTGAAATAAAGGAAGATTGCCCGTGCTGAATCCCAGATTTATCTTCGTTGCCGGACCCAGGATAAGGAATGCTACAGCCAGGGGAATGGTAACAGAAATAATGATGATGGGAACTGTCAGGTTTTTCTCTTTCATGCATATTCACTTTTCTAATTATTAATTATCCATTAGCTACTCTCGGTTTCCTCGATAGAAATATCACCACCCCCGCAGTTGCCAGGAGGATAAAAATAATGATGGGCAATAATGGCTTCAGCTCTGAAACCGGGGATATATAATGCTTATCCTTTTCAAGCATGATAAAAACCATATCATTGGCCAGCTTGGCCAGGTCCACGCTATCCAATCCATTGTAATAGCCCCTTACTACCCTCGATTTGTCCAGCAAAACAAGTTTCTGGGTATGAATGAAATTAGAGTCAATGCCTTCTCCGTCGGCCTGACCCAGTTTTAATTCGTTTAAAGAAAAATCATAAATCTGTTTCTTGGATCCGGTGAGCAGCCACCACACATCGGGGTTGATCCCATAATGATCTCCATAGGCTCTCAAAACGGAAACAGAATCCCGTTCCGGATCTACGCTGAACGAAAGGAATTGTATAGAGGTCGGATTCAATTGTTTGAACTGATCTTTTGTCGATAAGGCATCCTGTAATTTCCGGATATTGGCGGTTAATTTGGGGCAGATGGAAGGACAGCGGGTAAAAAAGAAATCGGCCACAATTACTTTCCCGGGCAGATCTTTTAAGGAAACGGTTTTCCCCAGCTGGTTCTGAAATGTGAAATCATCTACGGAATGCCACAGCGTATCGGTTATGGCTTTACCATCCCGCATGACGGTGGTTACGCTGTCATAAAAGAAACGGCGGGGCATACCGATCGCATTGTCACTTGCTTTTTTTACCAGAAGATAACAGATCAGGGGAACCATGACAGCCAACAAAACAGCCGTAAGCGCTTTCTTACTCACATCATTTATTTAAGATAAAAAACCACCGCCGGAGGCAATGGTCATTTTAATTATTAATGATTAATTACAAATTATTAATTGAATCTCATAATCATTAATAATTGATAATTAATAATTGTATGTCTATTCCTTCCCCGGTTTCTTCCCCTCTTCCTTTTTTTCAGTCTTTGGCACTTTTGTCCTGCTCTGTTCATTATAATATTTATCATAACGCATACGAAGGGTATGGTAGGAATTTCCGTCCCAGACAAACGCGATGAGAAACCAGATGAACAGGCAGGCCGGGATAGCAATCGTCATCACAAGATTTCGGAGCTCATGACCGAGATGCATAAATTCTGCGATGATAAAAAATGCCTTGGCCAGCGTCATAATGATGAAGACGCCATTCAGAATATGTTTATTTATAAATGACGTTTCATAATAAATGATCGCAATGATCAGTTCAAACACCGTAATACAAAGCAGGATCCAGAACGTTCTCCATACCGCCTTTGTATTGAACGTGCTTTTCTCTTTTGGCAAAGTTGCTTCTGCTGAACTCATATGCTGAATCATTTAAAATTATAACAGATAAAAACAGGTGAACACAAATACCCAAACCAGGTCTACAAAATGCCAGTATAACCCTGCTTTTTCGATCATCAGGTAGTGACCCGTTCTTTCAAAATCACCGCGCCAGGTTTTAATCAGCATGATAAGATTAATGATAACCCCGGAGAATACATGGAAACCATGAAAACCGGTAATGGTAAAAAAGTAATTGGTGAAATTGGTGGTTGACTGCGTCTGGTCAATATTCAAAAACGGATTTCTGCCCCACCATGCACCTTCGTGATAAAGATGCGTCCATTCCCATGCCTGGCAACTGAGAAAGGCAATTCCTCCGAGGATTGTGAAAAACATCCATTTCATCACAGCTTTCCGGTCATGCACCTGCCCGGCACCTACCGCCATAACCATGGTAACCGAACTCATGATCAGGATAAAAGTCATTAAGCTCACGAAAGCCAGGGGCACGGTCATTTCTCCAATAAAAGGAAAGCTTTTAAAGACTTCGTTCGGATTGGGCCATGAACTGGAAGAAAACCGGATAGACCCGTATGAAATCAGGAATGCACCAAAAGTAAAAGCATCACTCATCAGGAAATACCACATCATGAGTTTTCCATATTCAACATTGAAGGGGCTTTTACCGCCACTCCACCATTTTTGACCTACGGGAACTGTATGTGCCATGAGATTGTTTTGAACAGGTTCACAAATTTATCTAACAAAAAGCATAATTTATTGTACCAGTAAAAAGAAAATGAACAGGTAGATCCATAACAGATCCACGAAATGCCAATATGTACTGACGACCTCAACCGGCACCATATTATAACTGCGGATCCTCGTATTTCCTGCTCTTAACCACAGGGACAACAGGGCGATCACGCCACCAAAAACGTGCAGGCCGTGCAGGCCGGCGATAATATACAAAAACTGACCTGCACCTGAGCCATGAAGTGTAATACCGCTTACCCACAGTTGCCGGAATCCCAGAAACTGCAATAACATAAAAAGGAGTCCGAGTATTGCAGTGGCACCAATCAGTTTTCTGTATCGGACCATCCTTCTTTCCCTGAAGGATTTCCCGGCCAGGAAAATGGTAACGCTGCTGATCAGGATCACCGCCAGTGAATAATAGAAAGCAACGGGCATCACAAAACTGGTCCAGGCGGGTTGTTCCCTTTTTACGATATAAGCGCTGGTCAGTCCCGCAAACATCATAATAATGGCGCCTATGCCCACCCATAAAGTAAATTTATGGGGATGTATTTTTTTGTTTTGATCAACCACACGTTTTAGTTCTATACCTGGAATCATTCTATAAAATTCAATGGGCTACTTTGTCCAAAAGTAAAGCCAGTAATACTACGGGTAAATAAATATAACTGCTGAACATCACGCGTCTTGCAGCCTGAGTCGTCATTTCACTGAGCAAACGCACACATTGTCCGATCATGAAAATATTCGCTACTGCTATCACGCCCATGCTCACCAGTCCACTCATGCCATTAAAGTACGGCAGAACGCCCACAGGTAAAAGCAGGAGCGAATAAATGACAGCCTGTATTGCCGAATATTTTGTCTGTCCCTCTCCGGAGGGTAATAATTTAAATCCGGCAGCACTGTAATCCTTATGTGCAATCCAGGCAATGGCCCAGAAATGTGGAAACTGCCAAAAGAACTGTATCGAAAAAAGTATCCAGCCACCTGCACTCAGGCTATCGTTGCCTGCAGCCCATCCAATTAAACAGGGCATCGCCCCGGGTATAGCGCCGGCCAGTACAGATACCGAACTTACCTTTTTTAATGGCGTATAGATAAAGGCATAAAAAAATAAACTGAACAGTGATAAAAGCGCAGTCAGGTAATTAAAATGCCAGAGCAACATTGTGCCCGCGAGTCCGCAAATAATCGCGAAAGATGTGGCTTCGGCTGGCGTCATCCTTCCGGATGCTACCGGCCTGCCGGCAGTCCGCTTCATCATGGCGTCTGTATGCTTTTCCATAGCCTGATTCAGCGCATTGGCACTTCCGGTTACCAGCATGCCGCCAACTGATAAAAGTATGATGGCTTTCCAGTCGTATACTTTCACAAGTGGAGCCAGCAGGTAACTGATCACAGCAGAAAAAACAACCATAAAACTCAGGTTGAATTTAACCAGCAGCATATAGTCTTTCAACTTTTGAGCAAGCTTGAAAGAACCGGATTGTTTAATAGATTCCTGCTCCATCAGGTGATAGGATTTATCCCCGGAACTAATGGTGCTGTTCATCGGCTCCAAGTGGTTCTGTTTGCAGGATGAATTCTTTTCCGTCTTTGCCGTAGTCGTACGCCCACCGGTATACTTCAGGAATTTCTCCCGGCCAGTTACCATGACCCGGACGTATCGGCGTAGTCCATTCAAGTGTGTTGGCCTGCCATGGATTGGTAGAAGTTACTTTTCTTCCTTTGAATATGGAATAGAAAAAATTGAAAACAAACATCAGTTGTACCGCGAATACTACCATCGCCACTGTTGAAATAAACCGGTTCAGATCGCCAAATTGATTAAAAGAAGACCACCCGGAATAATCAACATACCGGCGGGGCATACCAGCAAGACCTTCATAATGCATAGGCCAGAATATCAGGTAAGCGCCGACGAAAGTGACCCAGAAATGGATATAACTCATCGTGTTGTTCAGATAACGACCATACATTTTCGGGAACCAGTGATAGATCCCGCAAAACATTCCGAAAAAGGCGGAAACACCCATCACGATATGAAAATGCGCAACCACAAACATGGTATCATGTAAATGGATATCCAGCGTGGAGTTCCCGAGGAAGATGCCGGTCAATCCGCCGGAAATAAACAAACTCACGAATCCGATCGCAAACAACATACCCGGTGTAAATCGGATATTTCCTCGCCACAGGGTCGTCAGCCAGTTGAAGACTTTGATCGCAGATGGAACAGCGATTAACAGGGTCAGCAATACGAATACCGATCCGAGTAATGGATTCAGCCCCGTTACAAACATATGGTGCGCCCATACCAGGAAGGCCAGGACGGTGATCGCAAACAGGGATCCGATCATGGCCATATATCCGAATATCGGTTTGCGCGAGTTGATGGCCATCACTTCAGACACCAGTCCCATCGCAGGCAGGATAATAATATATACTTCCGGATGGCCCAGGAACCAGAACAAATGCTGGAACAGGATCGGGCTGCCTCCTTCATTGGGAAGCGCTTTCTGTGTGGCGGAAATAAATATATCGGAGAGATAGAAACTCGTACCGGCATGCCGGTCGAACAGCAATAAGATAAATCCAGAAAGCAATACGGGGAAAGAAAGTACACCCAGGATAGCCGTAAATAAAAGCGCCCAGATCGTCAGGGGCAGCCTGGTCATACTCATCCCCTTGGTTCGCATGTTGAGTATGGTCGTGATATAATTCAAACCACCAAGCAGGGAGGAAACAACAAATAATGCCATGGACGTAATCCAGAAGTCCATGCCGGATTTCGATCCGATCGACGCATCACCCAGAGCGCTGAGTGGTGGATAAGAGGTCCAACCGCCGGCTGCCGGACCGGTTTCTATGAATAGTGACGAGATCATCACTACACTGGCCATCCAAAAGAACCAATAGGAAAGCATATTCAAAAAAGGTGAAGCCATATCCCGCGCACCAATCTGTAAAGGAATCAGGAAGTTGGCAAAGGTTCCGCTGAGGCCACCCGTTAATACAAAAAACACAAGTACCGTTCCATGCATGGTAACCAGCGCATAGTAAGCTTCCGGCTGAATCTTACCACCCTTGGCCCATTTGCCCAGCACATCTTCCAGCCAGGGAAAAGTAGAATCGGGATATCCAAGCTGCAGACGAAAAAGTACAGACATGAGTCCGCCGATCAATGCCCAGATCATTCCGGTAATCAGGAATTGTTTACAGATCATCTTGTGATCCATACTGAACACATACTTCGTAATAAAAGTCTCTTTATGATGAAGACCATTATGACCTGCTTCATGCAAGTCATGGGAAACGATCGCCTCACCAGGTCCATGTATCGTCAAATCAGTACTCATCAGTAGAAAATTTAATTCTTTTAGTTTAATCCCTTTTTATTTATTGGATGCAACCAGTTTCTCAGGCGCGACTACGGGCACGACTGCTGTTTTCGCCGAATCCGTCCCCGACGGGGCTGGTAATTTATCTTTCATCACTTGTACATAATTGGGGACCTGCTTCGCACGCCATAAAATGAATTCTTCAGGAGTCACCACCTGTATCACACCCTTCATTGAAAAATGTCCTTTACCACACATCTGATCGCAGGAAATCTCATATTCAAAATCGGGGTTACCCGTCATCTTTTTCATTTCCTGAGTTGTATATAAAGGCGTAAACCAGATGGTGGTCGGTGTGCCGGGTACAGCATCCATTTTCATACGAAATGCCGCAAGGCCTACGTCGTGTATTACATCACGGGAATTGATAATCATTTTCACTGGTTGATTCACCACCAGGTACATCGTATTGGAAACCACGAGATCATCGTGCGATGTCGGATCGTCCCATAATAATCCCAACGAATTATTTTCCGCGTCGTTGATATTCTTATAGTATCTGTTTCCGAAGATTCCGTCTTTGCCGGGATAGCGGAAGATCCAGTTAAACTGTTTACCCATCACTTCTACCTGAACGGCATTCTTAGGTGCCTCGCCGGTAATCTGAAACCAATACATCAGGCCAAAACCCACGAGCACTGTCAGCGCAATAGCCGGAACCACGGTCCAGATAACTTCCAGTTTATTATTATGTGGAAAATAAAATGATTTTCTTTT
>JBGPBW010000255.1:0-6586 GCA_041481385.1 Puia sp. | reverse complement strand
TCCTTCGAAAATAATATTAAAAGTTAATTCTAACAGAAGAAATATTTTAAGCACGATTATTTCATATCCTATTGGCCATAGAAAGATAAATAAAAATGCATGAATACAGGTTGGCATTCAACCAAACCGCCTTTTTTTTCAACCCAATCTTTGTTTTGTGCAATTGGCCACCCTGTTGAAAAGAACTGACAACCCATTGAATTCATTTTTTCTATACAGACTTCCTCATTTTATTTGCTAAACGTTAAGTTTTTTATTGATTACAGCAAGTAACGGGTTGTGTAAAGTGGGGTTGATCGCTAATTTAGTTACTGACATCAGATCTGGCGAATGCTATGTATATGAAATCAAATCTTTTTTTAGCAGTCGGAATATTCGCATGTACAACAATTGCCGGTTGACCGCATCCGGATTTGCAGTTTTTTTCAGTTCCACCAATGTGAGAATCCCATTGGAGTCCCAGTTCTTTAACCAGTCGTTCTCCTTATAAAATATATCGAAGGGCACCAGCCATTCAAACCGGATTGAATTGTTTTCCGGGAGATCTTTTACTACTCCGGTGATCTGGTAGTCCTGTTTATTGTCGAGTCGAACGGTTCTGCCCAGTATTTTTTTATCGTCACCGAAAAATTTCTTCGCTGCCTTTTCCGTGATCACCATGGAATGGATCTGACTGAAAGCCGTAGCGGCACTGCCCTGCACAAAGGGAATCGTGAACATGTTGAACAGGGTTGAATCCGCATAGATTCCGTCGGAATACAGGGATTTATTACCGATCACAATCAGCTGGGTGCTCTTGCCCTCGTTCATCCGGCAGGTATTGGCAACACCCGGAATTTCTGATTTTATAGCCGGACCCATCGGTCCCGGTGTACTCTCATAAGTACTGAAATGCTGGGAAAAAGGCCAGTTGTTCAGGACCATATAGATCCGGTCCTTTTTGACGTGCACGCTGTCAAAGGCCGTCTCATCTTCCACCCATAAAAAAATCAGACCGGCGCAGGCGATCCCGATCGCCAGCCCCGTTATGTTCAAAAAACTATAACTTTTGTTTTTCCAGAAATTACGCAGTCCGGCTCTTAAAGTGGTGCGAAACATATGAAACCATTGAATTTGGGCAGAAATATTACGGGCAAGTTCATCCTCTGGTGAAAGACAACTCAGAAATGAAATTGTTGCATGGACTGGTGGGTTTCGGCCGAAGATAAAACCGGTACCCAATCACACTCGCCATGAATGGGCGCGACTGGATGCATTTATTTATGTATCTGATCCTGACATCCTGTTTGAAGAATATCGCGCAGGAGGCGTCAGGTTCCACCAACCTTTACAGAACGACAATGATGGCTTACGTGGATTTGAGGTGACGGATGCCGACGGTTATTTATTATTTTTTGGCCGGCCCGAAACCCATTGATATGTTGCTAAAAAGAAGTATTCTTAATGTATGAACCAACTGAAATACCTGACAAGGTCCCTGGTGCTTATCGCTTTTGTATTCATGATGGGTTTATCCGGGAAGGGACAAACCATCGTAAGGCAGGCCCCTCCTGGATTTGATTCCCTTCGGGATGCCTTCCCACATGGAAAGATTGACACGATCGTTTATTTCTCAAAATCAGTGGGTAATAACCGAAGGGCAATCATTTATACGCCGCCGGGTTATACGAAAACCAAAAGATATCCTGTACTCTATCTCCTGCATGGGATCGGCGGTGATGAAAAGGAATGGCTTAACGGGGGCTCACCGCAGATCATCCTCGACAATCTCTATGCCGAGGGCAAAATCACATCCATGATTGTGGTCATGCCCAATGGCCGTGCGATGAAAGATGATCGTGCGGTTGGCAATATGTTTGACAGCATTAAAATACAGGCATTCACCAACTTTGAGAAAGACCTGCTGGACGATTTGATTCCTTATATACAGAAAAATTATCCGGTGTATACGGACAGGAAATTCCGGGCCATTGCGGGGTTGTCCATGGGCGGCGGGCAATCATTGAATTTTGGATTGGCCAACCTGGATATGTTTGCCTGGATCGCAGGTTTTTCTTCTGCGCCCAATACCAAAAAACCGGAGCTATTGGTGCCGGATCCGGAACTGGCAAGGCAGAAAATAAAACTGCTTTGGATTTCCTGCGGATCCAGTGACGCATTACTGATCTACAGTAAACGTACCCATGAATATCTGGAACTGCATCATATTCCGCACATATACTATATCGAGCCGGGCCTGCATGATTTCAAAGTCTGGAAAAATGGTTTGTATATGTTTTCGCAATTAATTTTTAAACCCGTGGATGCGTCCACGTTTTCAAAATATCAGTATTCAGCTGCGGCTGACTCCTATAGTCGTTGATCGTTGACCGTTAACCGTTGACCGTTGACGAACAGGGGATATTAATAATTTTTCATGAAGAAAATCATTTTCATTCTTGCTTTGGGATTGCTGTTTTCGTTAAACAACTATGCACAGAACGGTCCGTTGTGGCGTGGGAAATCATGCGCCGTTGTTTTGACTTATGATGATGCCATTGACCAGCATTTGGACAATGCCGTTCCGCTGCTCGATTCCCTGGGATTGAAAGCCACTTTCTACATCACAGCATATTCGATTTCCATGCAGAAACGGATGGATGAATGGAGGAAGCTGGCTAAACGCGGATATGAGTTGGGAAATCACACATTATACCATCCCTGTATGGGAGGACCTGACCGGAGCTGGGTAAGACCGGAATATGATCTTCGCTCCTATACTGTTCAACGAATGATTGATGAAACCCGTATGACCAACCTGTTTCTCCAGGCACTGGATGGAAAAACAAGAAGAACCTTTGCTTATACATGCGGTGATATGAAAATCGGTGATTCATCTTTCATGAACGCCATGAAAACCGACTTTGTGGCCGCCCGTGCGGTGCGGAACGAGATGCACCTGATAAACGAAGTGGACCTTTACAACACTGATTGTTATGTAGTAAATGGCGAAACTGGTACACAATTGATAACGTGGGTAAAAAAAGCCATGGATACACATTCATTGCTCGTGATCCTGTTTCATGGGGTGGGCGGCGGCAATGCACTAAACGTATCCCTGCCTGCTCATAGGGAATTCCTGCAATTCCTGAAGCAAAACGAAGGGAATATCATGATCGGTACAATGATCGAGACCGCGGATTATATCAGGATCTGGCAGGCGGGCAATAAAATTTCGGGACGATAACCTTGTAAATGTCAGAATTGACGATGGTTATAAGTTTTTAAAGTTGACATCAGCTGAATAAGAAGGGTGTCAGACTTCGCAATATCATCAGCAGGAAATAACGGGATATTTATGTCCAGGATCTGATTAAAACATATTGTTGAGGCATAGATCTGAGCTGTGACCTGTTGGGCAATGTTTTCAACTTTTTTCTGTTCAGGAATGTCAATATTCCATATCAGCCACAACTTTGTATGGATGGTCTTCCATTCCTTTTTTAAGTTCGTATATTTTAGTTGGAGTTCTTTGTCAAAGTATTCCAGTTCATAATCAACATACGCCTCAAGGGCTTCTTTTTGCTGATCAGTCGTCAGACTGTTTAAATCAAGATTATCCGAAGGCAGTGCCACTATGGTTGTTTGTACAATATGGCCGTCAACTTTTATAAAATTTGGAAATTCTGTTGTGTTGATACTGTCTGATACGACATCAATGGTAAATGAATGTTTTGTTCCATTGTACAAAATCTGGCCACCGTCCCGTTTTGGCAAATAGGAAAATTCGAAATCCTCTTTATACATGTCGGTCTGCCCTATAACAACTGCGCTGAAGGTCATGATGAAGATGGTCAAAAAAAAGGATTTCATATACTGAGCCATAAGGTTAGCGCATAGGGTTAAAAGGGACAAGGATAAGCAAAAAGGTGCAGTTGATGCAAAATTTATACCATGAATATTAACGTAATGAGGCTCACCTAAATATAAATACTTCGGCATACATTTTGATTTCGTTTTATTTACGTCACCCATGCGGGTGATCTTTTGTTTTTGTATTCGTCCCCTAATACGATTGCCCGTGATAACGACCTGATGGAGAAAATCGACTGTGCGTCTTTTTTGATTCCGAAAACTTATTGATAACAATTTGACAACTCATATGGTAAAGCCATCTAGTGAAAGATGGCTGAGTCATCGTCTTTGTTCTGTTCATTAAAACACACTACAATGCAAACACTAAAAAAAGAAGTCACACCCATGACTGCCGCATCAAAGAGAGTCGAACCTGGAACAACAGGTAAAACGAGCTTCCTGGTTTTTAAGAACAACAAATATTCTATTGTGCCCACTGAAAATATCGCTTTCTTTTATGTGAAATATGATTCGACGATCATAGTGTGTTTCGACAGGCTGGAATATCTTGTCAATAATTCCCTGGAACAGATTCAAAACCTTTTAACTGAAAAGCAGTTTTTCAGGTTGAGCAGGCAATACCTGATCAATTTCAATGCAGTAAAAGAAGTGGAGCGCTACTTCGCCCGCAAACTGCTGGTGAACCTGGTTGTACCTATGGGAGACAAATTGCTGGTTTCAAAAGAAAAAGTGAGCCATTTTTTGCACTGGCTTGATAATCGATAAACTTCCAATGGACGCCAATCCCACATGACACTTTTTGATCACACACCAGTAGCCAGAAAATGAAATCGCTTATATTATCCTAAGACGCGACCTCTTGATTTTTCATTGACGAAACGATTTAAAAGCCGCACGCATTTCGATCGTAAACTGTTCCGGTTGTTCCCAGGCTGCGAAGTGGCCTCCTTTTTCAACCTTGTTAAAATAGACGAGTTTGGGATAGGCTTTTTCTGCCCAGCTTTTTGGGGCTGCATAAATTTCATCCGGGAAAACGCTCACGGCAACCGGTATGGTAATATTACGCGGATCGAAAAAACCACCTTTTGAAATCTGAGCAGTTTCCCAATAGAGACGGGCCGAAGAGACCGCCGTTTTTGTGAACCAGTACAAGCTAATATTGTCGAGAATATCATCCTTAGACAAACCTTCTTTCTGTCCATCGAATACACGGGCAATCAGCTCATAGCTTCGCGCATCATGGTCCAGCATCCAGGCTGCAAGTCCGATGGGTGAATCCTCAATTCCATAAAGTGTCTGCGGACGGAGACTCATCTCGTTTGCATAACCTACGCCTTTCTTGAAGAAAAAATCCAATTGCTGGTAAGCATTCTTTTCGTCGGGAGAAAGGCCATCCGGCATTGTACCTGAAGCCAGGGCCTTTGAAATATCTGCCGGTTCCGTAGCTGGCATATTGGTATGGATGGCCAGCAATTCCGGAGGTGCTATCAGCGCCATGGTCTCTGAAACCGCATTGCCCCAGTCTCCGCCCTGTGCTACATATTTTTTATATCCAAGACGTTTCATCAGTTCTATCCATGCTTTTGCAATGTGGACGGGTTCCCATCCGGTAGTCTTCGGCTTACCTGAGAAACCGTGGCCGGGAAGCGAAGGGATGACCACGTCAAAAGCATCTTCAGCCTTTCCTCCATAGGCAACAGGATCGGTAAGCGGGCCAATGATCTTCATTTGCTCAATGATCGATCCCGGCCAACCATGTGTAATGATGATCGGCAATGCATTCTTGTTTTTCGAACGAACGTGTATAAAATAAATATCCACTCCGTCTATAGTAGTCGTGAATTGCGGTAAGGCGTTCAGTTTCGCTTCCACTTTGCGCCAATTATAATTAGTTCCCCAATATTGAGCGAGCTTCTGCATTGTTGCCAGCTGTACGCCCTGGGTTGGATCATTGACGGTTTCCTTGTCAGGCCAACGGGTATCCTTGATTCGTTTGCGGAGATCGGTCATTGCCGCATCTGAAACTTTAACATGAAAGGGACGGATTGCATCAGATGATAACAAATCAGCGTGTGTGCTGGTCTGTGCCTGGCCGGCGGAGGCCGACATGACCAGTGCCCCGGTAATAATTGTACCGGCGAGTTTGTTTTTACTTTTTTCCATTGTATGCTTTTTAAAGTTTTTCGGAATCCTGAATCAAAAGTATTCCCACGAACAGGGTCTGCCAACCATTATAAGGTGAAACGGACAAATCAGATCCCCAACCGGACATTTATTTCCCTGAATTTATTTCTGCGATCGCCTTCACAGTTTACTTCAGCAGATCATGAGCAAAATCATCTTTCCTGCCTTACCCGGTCATAGATATTAGATCTTAGACCATTTAGTTTGCAGGTAAATACACTGCGGAAATGTGCTGTCATGAGGGTAGTCATTCAAAACATTAAAATTACCGCTATGAAAAAAAGTCTATACCAATTCCGTTACCGTGATATCCCGGTTTCTATCCATTGGACATTCATCTTAGTTATCATCTGGTTTGTTATTGCCAATATATTAACCGGATTTCATGAAAATGGATGGATTTGGAGTTTAATCATGCTATTATCCTTACTTGCTTCGATTTTAATACATGATCTTTCCCAGGCCCTGGTGGGTATGATTTGCGGAATTAAAATCAGCGGATTAATCATTTTGCCAATCGGCTGCCTTCCAGTCCTGGCAAACAAAC
>JBGPBW010000254.1:0-6586 GCA_041481385.1 Puia sp. | reverse complement strand
CTACCGTATATCATCAACCGGTCTAAATTGTTTGATGCGGTTTCATTCAACATGGATCCGGAAGATGTCGCTGCTGAGAAAATCAGAAAGCGATTGAAAGAACACACGCATCATTTCCTCAGGACCCAATTCGACGGTGCATGGAAGGATGATCAGCATGCGCACAGGCTCTTGCAACATTGGGAAGAGAAAACAAAATCGCCTGACGATGACTGGCGCAATGAGGAGACCAAGAAAATGTATTTCGAAATGCTCAACAGTCAGCGGGCATTTCTCCTGCAGGCAAACCAGGATCCATTACTGAATGAAGACATCGTTCGTCACCAGCTCTACCTGATCGATCTCGAAGAAGAACGGATCAAGTTGTTGTAGGTTCACAAACCTAAGGTCGGCATCATTCAGATCGTAAACTTTTTACCGGTTTCATGAGTGCGGCCTTTAGGGCCTGACAACTCACGGTGAACAGAGTGGAAGGGCCATTTTATCAGGGATCAGGCAGGGCCAAAAATTATACCCGAAAGGGTATAGAAATACGTACTTATTAACGTGCATTTGAACGTACATAATTAAAACTATGCAGGCCATTACCATAAAGCAACTCCGGGGAAATATAAAGAAGTATCTCGACGATGTCAGCAAATCGGATGACGTGATCATTGTATCCCGACCATCTTTTGTCTTCCGAAAAAAAAGGTCAGGATTACAGGAGTCCATTGACCAGATCAGTAAGAAACAGACGCGCAACCGTCATCGGTCAACGGTCAACTAACCTCATTCAGAACGCAAGCTATTAACCGGATTGGCCAACGCGGCTTTGATTGACTGGAAACTAACCGTGAGCAAAGCAATCAACACGATTAAAATAAAAGGCAGGAGGAAATACATCCAGTGCATGTCAATCCTGAAGTTGTAGTTCTGCAGCCAGCTGTTCGAACTTAACCAGGCCAGTGGCACGGTAATGAAAAAAGAAATAACCAGCAATCCCGCAAATTCACGGTATAACAGGTTGAGGATATTGCCGACAGATGCACCCAGCACTTTCCGGATGCCAATTTCTTTTGTTTTTTGCAGGGTGGTGAAAGAGGCGAGTCCGAATAAACCCAGACAGGCAACGAGGATAGCGAGGCTGGTGAAGATCCCGAATACTTTCCCAAACTGCTGATCTGCTTTATACTGATCATTGAAATGATCATCGAGAAAAAAATATTCGAAAGTATTTCCGGGAAACATTTTATCCCATTCCTTTTTGACGCTGAGGATGGTTTGGGAAACACCGGATGCAGATATCTTCAGTGAGATGGAGCCATTCACATCGGGAATAAGTCTTAAAATCAAAGGCTCATAAGCTTGCCGAAGAGATTGTTGATGGAAGTTTTCGGCAACGCCCTCTATCGTATACTGGTCTCCCCAAAAATCTATCTTTTTCCCAATGGCTTCTTTTGGATTATTAAATCCCAGATGCTCTATGCCCATTCGGTTAAATATTACGGAGTGCTTGTCAGAACCAAAAGACCGGTCAAAGGGTCGCCCGGCAACTATTTTTAATCCATAAGTTTTAAGATAGTCATAGTCCACACCAATCACGCGGTATTGCTTCTGTTTGGATTCATCCTGTCCCACCAGCTTAATCCCTCCGGCATTCCAACCCACGGGCTCGCCTGCAATACTCGTTGAAACGGTTATGTGCTGAATGGAAGGCACCTGTTGCAATTCCTGCTTGAACGCGGTGATTTTTTGCAAAAAGGTGGAATCAACGCCTACCATCGGTCGTGGAATCACCAGCGTCTGGTCGATATTGATTCCCAGGGATTGCCGGCGCATGAACTGAATCTGCTGATAAACGACCACGGTACCAATCAATAAAAACAGGGATGCCACAAATTGAAAAACGACCAGGGATTTTCTTAACAGGCCTCCCTGTCCGGAACTGGTGAGTTTTCCCTTCAGCACATCTACCGGATTAAATCCGGACAAAACAAAAGCAGGATACAATCCGGAAAAGAAAACGCCAATCAGAAACAATGCAGTAAGTCCTAACCAGAATCCGGATTTTGCAAACAGGGTAAAACTCAGATGTTGCCCGGAAACTGCGTTGAAACCCGGAATGGCAAAAACAACGATGATGAGCGCCAGCACCAAAGCAATGGCATTTAATACGGCAGACTCAGACAAAAACTGGATGATGAGCTGACCGCGCTGCGAACCCACTGCTTTTCGTACACCGACTTCCCTCGCCCGGGTGATGGCACGGGCCGTTGCCAGGTTGATATAATTAACCCAGGCGATGACAACGATGAAAAAGGCAATGCCTAATAAAAGATAGACCGTCTTTCCGTCGCCGTTTTCTTCCGGCTCCATCATATAATGAGAATACAGGTGGATATCGCTTAGCGGTTGTAAATGATAAATGACTCCTGCATTGTACTTTTTCATGTCATCGGCTGTAAACTTCTTGACCACCGGGATCATTTTCCTTTCCACAACGGCGGGATTTACGCCCTTGTTTAACAGCAAATAAGTTAGACATCCATCCCATTGCCAGGCTGTTTCGGGACCACGCCCAGTGGAGTCGGTTGTCCATTTTTGGAAAGTGGCATAGGACAGCAGAATGTCGGGCTTTATCTGGGTATTGACGGGGGCGTCCTTGTATACGGCCGTGACACGGTAGTTACTGTTACGATTCAACGCCAGAGGTTTTCCAATGATATTCGTGGTGCCGAATAATTTAATCGCTGTGGAAGCTGACAGCGCCGCAGTGTATGGGTCCTTCAACGCCGTAGACTGGTTACCGGCTATCAGCGGACAGGTAAATATGTTGAAGAAAGAAGCGTTGGCGAAATATACCTTTTCAATTTTTACCGGCTGATTCCTGACTTCGGCGGTCACGGGGTCGTTTTGAATCACCTTCACATAATCTTCTATTTCAGATATGGCCGCCTTAAAAGCGTTGCCCACCCCGAAAGCGCCGGCCGCCCATTGGGTGCTGATTTTGCCGTTGTCATAGCGGTCCTGCTGTACCCGGTAAATACGGTTTTTCTTCTGCTGGAAATTTTCGTAGCTCAATTCAAACGAGACGTATTGGAGAATGAGCATACATCCTGCGATGCCAATAGCCAGTCCCAAAATATTGATGGATGAATAGGCTTTATGCCGCCGAATATTTCTCCAGGCAGTCTTGAAGTAGTTTTTAAACATCGATGTCGTTTTACCGGTTATTCAGTGGGATCCTTTATAATGGTCGCGTTAGCCATAAAAAATGTTGCATGCAAGGGTAAAAATGAAGATACCCGCATATTTCCGTTTCAGATTGTTCCTTCAAAATATCAACCCTTGAATGCATAAAACAATGTTACATTCCTTAAAAAGTTCTTATCACCGGGAATACTTGTTTATGGGAAGCGGAAAAAATGGGATCACTCAAACACCTGCCCAATTATACCCGATCAGGTATAATATGACTACCGAATGCCAAACTATACCCGATCAGGTACAATATGACTACCGAATGTTGTCCTTTGAAAAAGCACATTAAGAGTATGACATCTCAGCACTGTTTTTCCAAAAGTATATCATAAGAGTGTTGAACCGGAACACCCAACCCCCTTCACTCTGCACGTAGTGACTCCGCGGGATTTGTGATCGCTGTTTTAATCGCCTGGAAACTCACCGTTAATAAAGTGATCAATAAGGCAAGGACACCCCCCAGCACAAAAATCCACGCGGATAAGGCTGCATGATACGGGTAATCCTGTAGCCAGCTATACATAAAATAATAAGCCATTGGAACGGCAATGAATAAAGAAATGATCACCAGCACAACAAATTCCTTCGATAAAAGTCGCCAGGAGCTGAACGCAGAGGCGCCCAGCACTTTTCGGATACTCACTTCTTTTGCACGTTGCTCTGCTACAAAAGAGGCCAGGCCAAAAAGACCAAGGCATGAAATAAATACAGTAAGGATCGTGAAGAAGCCGGCCAGTTTACCAATCCGTTCTTCGGCGGCAAACTTGGATGCATAATCTTCATCAACAAACACGTGATCGAATGGAACCGATGGAATCAATTTTTTAAAAGCCGCTTCGATCTTCGGAAGGGCTTTACTCATGGGAACACCTGCTTTGACCCGTATATTGATGTTACTGACCCCTCCATTGAGCGGCTTGATAAAAAACATCGTGGGCTCCACAGGTTCATAGGGTGATCGCATCACCATATCTTTGATCACACCCAGAATGGTATACGCTACCGGTTTATTATCTGCCCATTTCCAGGTAACGGTTTCCCCAACAGGATGTCGCAGTTCCATATATTTTACGGCCGCTTCATTGAGTACTAAACCGGATGAATCGCTGGCAAATGTTCTTGAGAAATCACGACCGGCTATAAATTGCCAGCCAACTGTTTTTCCATGTTCATGGGTTACGGCAAGCGTGCCAAAGCTTTCATCTTTTTTGGGATCCTTCCCTTTCCAGTCAAATCCATTATTACCCGAAACCACTTCCGTGAGTTTACCCATGGACTCAGACATATTTTCCACAACACCGGTGTTTAACAATTCGGTTCTGAACAAATCATACTTACCAAAAAAATCATCTGATCTCATGTCGATCATGATCAATCCGTCACGATCATATCCCACGGGTCTGTCCTTTGCAAACTGGATTTGCCGGTATACGACAATCGTACTGATGATCAGTGCCACGGAAACCGTGAACTGCAACACCACTAAGGTTTTGCGGGGCAGGGCAGCCAACTTTCCTGCCCGGAATGTTCCTTTCAAAACGTTTACCGGTTTGAAAGAGGAAAGATATAAGGCAGGATAACTGCCTGCCAATAATCCTGTGATGAAAATGAAACAGGAGCTGATCAACCAGAAATAAAGATTATTAAAGGGAAGCCTCATCTCTTTTGCAGAAAGATGATTGAACCCCGGTAATAATAGCTTGGCCAGCAAACAGGATAGTCCGAATGAAAGAATAACCACTAAAAAAGATTCGGCGAAGAATTGATACATCAATTGCAGACGCCTGGAGCCGATTGTTTTGCGGATACCCACTTCCTTTGCTCTCTTTTCAGATCTTGCCGTACTCAGGTTCATAAAATTGATACAAGCAAGCAACAACACAAACCCGCCGATAATCGTAACCAGCCATACCATGCGAACCGGTTTATCATCAATGACTGCTCTGCGATCAATAGGGTGTAAATGCCAATCGCTCATGGGCAACAGGAACACCTTTGGGTTCCTGGCTACAGCATCTTTAAAGTTTTCCAGTTTTTTGATATTCTGCAGTTCTGCATCTTTTATATTGTTGTAAACAGATTCAAAATCTAAACCCGGTTTGATCTCGGCATAAATTTTCAGGAAATGATTATCCCAATTATCAACAGATTTTTTTATCCAGTCATTTTGATTCTCCCAAAGAGACCAGGGCGAAAAAAATTTCACATAGTTGAATTGAGAATTCACCGGGAAGTCTTCATAAACTCCGGTTACTTTTACGGGGGTCTTATTACTCATCATCACGAGTTGATCCATGGGATCTCTGTCGCCAAACAGGGCTTTGGCAATGGATGCTGAAAGCATGATGGAATAAGGAGCATTGAGCCCTTTCCAATTTCCTTCCAGCATTTTAAAACTGAACATTTCAGGAGCGCCGGCATCCATTAACTGACCTTTTGCAGATAGTTTTTTATCTCCATTGGAAAGAATATAATCCTGTACCCAGGATGCTTTTATAACATGACTAAAATTGTCTTTATAGGTGGTTTGAATGGCTGTTGCCAATGGATACTGCACCGAATTATTAACGTAAGGGCCTTCTTTCGGATCCACTCCGCGGGTCATGATTTGAGCAATGCTATCGTAGTTTTGATGAAATGTATTAAACGACAATTCATCGTAGATCCATAAACCGATCAGAATGGCTACAGCCATACCCACTGTAAGCCCACCAATATTGATCAATGAATACATCCTGTTTTTAACAAGATAACGCCACGCGATTTTGAAATGGTTCTTAATCATGATCATCAATTTGTGATAGCAGGCTGAATGAGCACTCGAAAATCGCCAATTATGTGCCGCATTATTATGTAATTGATATATAGGGCAGTAGCAATCGCTGATGAACTGATTTGTTCGCTTTTGCAACAAGATTGTACGTTTTTGAAACAGTTTGGATTAGGTTCTCCATCATGGTCATGGGTTCCTATCATTGCTTATCCAAATAACCGGGGCAGAATGCCAACGGAGGATAAATCAAATATCAAAATCCTAAAAGTGAACGATGAAGGTGAGTACGAAATTCTTAAGGATCTGAACAAAATGTGAAACTAAACCTTATCCCGTTTAAACAGTTACCCTCATTTGGGGGTAGCTCTTTATCTGGATAAGGTTATCAGAAAGTTAAAATATTTTCATTCAATCTACATGAAAACACTTAGTAAAGTAAACTTCTTCTACATGAATACACTTAGGTGATATGGTTATTTACGCCAACTCCACGCGATTCATTCCGTTCATCAAAATAAGACTGTTTACCACATTTCATTTTCTTCGATTCATCTGGTAAACGTTAGCTCT
>JBGPBW010000253.1:0-6736 GCA_041481385.1 Puia sp. | reverse complement strand
TGATCTGAACACAATCCGTATTTTAATTCCTGTTCAATGGTGAATGTATCCCGGGCTACAGTAAGATGCACTTCACCATCTACTGTTTCAAGCGAAGAGGCGATGGAATATAACCTGGGCGTGGTTGGCTCCAGTTGTTGCAGGAAGGCTTCAAATTGTGCTGGTTCTTTTAATGGATAAGATCTTACCAGGTCAAGCAGACTGGTTTTTGCGAGTGGAATTTCCTGTTGTATATGAGCCGCAAATTTGGCAACGACCCGTTCCGGCAGGTAAACAATATTTAGTTTTCTATGCAGCAGCTCATAAACAGAGTAAGTGTCGTTTCGATGTACAAAGGTTCTTTCCGGGTCAATTCCGGTCAGCGCGATAATCGCTTCCACGACCTCGGCGGGATTCTGCGGAACAATGCCCAGCGAGTCACCTGGTTTATAATATACATCTTCACAGGCGATCTCGATATGATGGGTTTGTTTTGCGGAACCGCGGTCGTTCAGATTAATATTGGCGAGTATTTCTCCCCGGTAAATTTTCTTGCTTGTGGATTTCTTGACCGGTTTTACAGCCGGCATTGTATTTGTTCCACCACTGAGTTTTTGAAATACATCATTCATCCAGCTTTGTGCTTCCTGTTCAAAGTCCACATCACATCGTCTGATATCGACAATACGTTCTCCGCCCAGGTTGCCCAGCTGATGATCCACATCTTCGCCCGCTTTGCAAAACATAGGGTAGGAGGTGTCCCCAAGTGCCAGGACGCCATATTTTAATTTTGGAAGTTTGAATCCGTTTTGATGAATATGATCATAGAATTTTTTTGCTGAAGCAGGAGGCTCGCCCTCACCCTGTGTACTGATGACGGTTAAAAAATATTCTTCTTTGGCCAGATCAGTTAACCGGTATTGGTCCAGGCTGACCAGTTTGGCATGTATACCCTCCTGTTTTGCCCTTGAAGCAAACAGATTGGCAATTTTTTTTGAATTGCCCGATTCAGTTCCGTAAGCAATGGTGATTTTTTTATTTTCGACAGGGGTTTTTGTAGCAGCTGATTCCTGAGGCACATTGCCATTCAGCATGCCATCCAGGAATCCGAGTGCCCAGATTTGATCCTGCCTGTCAAGAGAATCAATAAATTCCCTGATCTGTTTCTTTTTTTCCGGGCTCATGCTCTTACCTCCTGTGCCTTATTTTTTGTAATGGGTTTAAAATAATATTCATTCTCCGTTTCAATCTCCTGTTTCCATTTGAGTGAACTGTGCAATGCTGCCACTTTGCCTACGATGACTAGGGTCGGCGACAGATAACTTCTTTTGCCGAATTCCTGTTCATATGAATGAATGGGCGCATTGAATACTTTTTGTTGTGGAGTTGTTGCCTGTTCAATAACGGCAATGAACCGGTCCTGAGCAATGCCCTGATCCATCAATTGTTTAACCAGATCCTCCGTTGTGTCTCCCGACATATAAAAGACCAGGGTATCTTCTGTTTGTGCAAGTTCTTTCCAATAGTCAGCCTGCAGTATTTCATTTTTATGCAGGGTCAGAAAACGAACGGCCTGCGCATGTTCGCGTGCCGTCAGTGGAATGCCGGCATAGGCTGCAGCTCCGCAGGCTGCCGTGATTCCCGGAACGATTTCATAAGGGATCTTATATTTTTTCAGTGCCTGCAACTCATCCAGGAGGTTGGAAAAAACAGAAACATCTCCGCCTTTGAGGCGAATCACTTTTTTCCCTTGCAGTGCATATTCAATCAGCAATTCGTTGATGATATGTTGAGGAGTGGAACCGTCCCGTCCTCTTTGTTTTCCGGCATGTAAAATCAATGCCTTTGGATGTGTATGAGTTTCCAGGATTATTTCGCTGACGAGCCGGTCGGTAATGACCACTTCAGCCTCCCGAAGGTGGCGCACCGTTTTCAAGGTGATCAATTCCGGATCACCCGGACCAGCGCCGGCGAAAATTACTGGGTGTATGGTTTTATTCTGGCTCATTCAAAAGCTATTGTCAAATTATTGTTGAATCATACAGGCACCTACCGTTACATTGCTGGTTTCGTCGATGAGGATCAATCCGCCATTCACCCTTAACTCCTTATACAGGTCATAAGCCAGGGGAGAGGCGGTTTTGATTTTGGCCCGCACGATTTCATTCAGCCCGACACTTTCGATCCCTTCTTCTTTTTCCAATGAATTCACATCAAGTCGGTATTCTATTTCTTTTACCACCGATTTGATACGTCTGCTGTTGTGTTGTATCAGGTATTTATTTCCTGCTTTTAATGGTTTGCTGTCCATCCAGCAAAGTAAAACTTCGAGATCCTGTCCCAGGTGTGGGGGGTTCTCATTTTTTACGAGCATATCTCCCCGGCTGACATCAATTTTTTCTTCCAGGTGCAGGATCACAGCGTGGCCCGCAGAAGCTTCTTCCACGTCCTGTTGGTTTCTTTCAATCCGGCTGAGTCTGCTGCTGAGGCCGGAAGGCAGAACTTTTATTTCATCACCAATACGGTAATGTCCGCTAATGATTTTTCCCGCATAACCCCGGTAATCGTGAAGGTCTTCTGTTTGCGGGCGGATCACATATTGCACCGGCATCCTCGCATGGGTCAGATTGGTTTCTGATTCAATAGAAATGGTTTCCAGGAATTCCAGCAGGCAGGGACCATCGTACCAGGACATGTTCGCAGATTTTTCCACGATATTGTCGCCCTTCAGGGCACTGATGGGAATATAATGGATATGCTTAAGTCCAAGGGATTTGGCAACAGAAGCGTATTCAATGACTATATTATTATACTGATCCTGGGAAAATTCCACCAGGTCCATTTTATTGATGGCTACAATAACATAGGGCATATTCAGCAGGGAGGCAATGATGGTATGCCGGCGTGTTTGTTCAACGATCCCGTTTCTTGCATCTACCAGGATGATCATCAGCTGGGCATTGGAGGCACCGGTAACCATATTTCTCGTGTACTGAATATGACCCGGTGCATCAGCGATGATAAATTTCCTTTTGGGTGTGGAAAAATATTTATAGGCCACGTCTATAGTGATCCCCTGCTCACGTTCTGCCCGGAGACCATCCGTTAATAATGCCAGGTCAATGGATCCTTCCTCTGTGTTTTTACTTTGTTTTTCCAGTGCCTCCAGTTGGTCGCTCAGAATGCTTTTACTGTCATAAAGTAACCGTCCGATCAGGGTACTCTTCCCATCGTCCACACTGCCTGCAGTTATAAATCGTAAAAGGTCCATTCAGAATATATTTAGAAATAACCGTTTTTCTTTCTGTCTTCCATCGCCGCTTCAGACGTCCTGTCGTCTATCCGGGTTTCACCGCGTTCGCTCGTGCGCGTTAATATGATTTCATTGATGATATCATCAATAGTACTTGCGCCGGATTCAACCGCCGCCGTACAGGTCATATCGCCAACGGTACGATACCGCACGTTTTTACGCATGAC
This sequence comes from Puia sp., assembly GCA_041481385.1. Taxonomy (GTDB): domain Bacteria; phylum Bacteroidota; class Bacteroidia; order Chitinophagales; family Chitinophagaceae; genus Puia. Next base: position 3,277 of record JBGPBW010000253.1, on the reverse strand, counting down.
CGTATCCGTGTTTTCCAATTGAATGAAAGAGGAAACAGCGACCAGCTGACCTTCATGTGAAATCACATCCCGCTCATGGGAGAAATAAATGGTCGGCAGATCAATTTTTTCCCGGCGGATATAGTTCCAGATATCCAGCTCCGTCCAGTTGCTGATCGGGAACACCCGCACGTTTTCTCCTTTTTGAATCTTACCATTGTAGATATTCCAGAGTTCGGGCCTCTGTCTCTTGGGATCCCATTGTCCGAATTCATCACGCACCGAAAATATTCTTTCCTTGGCCCTGGCTTTTTCTTCATCCCTTCTTGCTCCGCCGATGCAGGCATCAAATCCAAATTCTTCAATTGTATCCAGCAGGGTATAGGTTTGCAGCGCATTGCGGCTTGAAAATTTTCCGCCGGGCTCTTTCAGGGATTTTGTCCGGATCGTGTCTTCCACCTTGCGAACGATGAGTTTTTCTCCGATATTTTTTACCAGGCGGTCACGATAATCCAGCGCTTCCTGAAAATTGTGTCCGGTATCGATATGTACCAGTGGAAATGGAAATTTTCCCGGGCGGAAGGCTTTCAGCGCCAGGTGTACCAGGGTAATAGAATCCTTTCCACCGCTAAACAACAGGGCTGGTTTTTCGAACTGGCCCGCCACTTCCCGCAGGATGTAAATCGCCTCACTTTCTAACTCATCTAAATAATCTATCATTTCATGAAGTATGTGAGTATGGGAGTATGGGAGTGTGGGAAACTTGAGGTTTCACCCTCATATTCCCACACTCCCATATTCTCATACTCTATTAGTGTTCTCGTGTAGGCCACATTCCTTCTTCGCCGTTTCTTCCCACCACCATCTGCCGGCGCGAAATGCTTCACCCGGACGGATGGCACGTGTACAAGGCTGGCATCCAATGCTCACAAAACCACGGTCATGTAAAATATTATAAGGCACATCGTTTTTGGATATATACTGTCGCACTTCCTCCTGCGTCCAATGCAACAGGGGGTTATACTTATTAAGCTGATGGACCTCATCCCATTCCAATAATTGCAGCAGGCTCCGGTTTTCTGAGTGTTCAGCCCGGATACCCGTCACCCATACTTTCTGACCGGTGAGAGCCCTTTGGAGTGGTTCTACCTTTCGGATAAAACAACAGGCTTTCCGGTTTTCTACGGATTCATAAAATGCATTAGGACCCTTCTGGTTCACAAATGCTTCCAGCCGCCGGGCATCAGGTATATAAGCCTGAATAGGGATTCCATATTTTTCTTTTGTCGCTGTCCATACTGAGTAGGTTTCACCAAATAACCTGCCTGTATCCAGGGTAAAAACCTGGATGGGTAGATTTTCTTTGGCGATATGATGGAGAATCACCTGATCTTCTATACTGAAACTCGTGGAAAAGCATACCTGGCCCGGAAAGAGTTCCGTAAACAGATGGAGGGAGTCGCTGATGGAAAGTCCGCTGATCTGGCTGCTTAAATTAGAATTCAATATGTCTGATGCTGTGTCCATGTATCCGGTACCTGTTTAATGAGGGAATAGAGGGTTGGGTTGAGAATTTATGCCTCAACAACAGCAACCCATACAACAGGGGGAGCATTTACCGGCTTTAATTACAGAATCAACCATTTTTGGCAGTCTACAAATTTGATGGACAAATATACTCCAAGGAATTGAATTAAAAAAATAACCGGGATTTCTTATTTTTATCCGAATTGGTGCCCGGATTATGGTATCTATTACCCTGCGTAAATCGAACGGCTGGTTTCTGACGGGAGCCGGTCTTGTAAATACGATAGTTTTTTCTTTCATTATCCTGTCTTTGACCTTCATCCTGGGTCATGGGCTGGGTGCCTGGCAATTTCCATTCGCCCTGGTTTCATCATTGGCCCTAAACTATTTTGCTTCACGGCATTTCCAGCCTGAAAACTTTAAATCGGCTTTCCTCTGGAGTTCTGTTGTCATAATAGTCGTCATTATCGGATCCATTTTTATTTCTGGATTTTTTTACGACATTTCTTCAGATGGGCAGATGTACCATATGGAGTCTGCAATTCAGATGAAGGCGGGCTGGAACCCTTTCAAAAAAGAACTCCCCGCCAATTTCAACCAGGCCATCTGGCTTAATCATTATGGCAAAGGTGTGGAGGATCCACAAGCCACCATCTATGCGTTTACCCATCGGCTGGAAACAACTAAGGCTACGAATTTTATGGCCCTCGCGGCTTCCTTTTGTCTTGTTATGGCTTTTCTGATTACATTGAACCGCTTCAGCTTCAGAAAGAATCTGTTGTTTAGCGGACTCCTCGCATTCAGTCCGGTAACTTTTTACCAGTTGTTGAATACCTATGTGGACGGACAACTTTGCTCATTCCTTCTATGTTTCATAGCGTTAGCCTGTCTCTTATACCAGAAGGCAGATCGTTTCTATCTGATTCTTCTGGCCTCCTTATTGATCATTCTGGTCAATATCAAATTTACCGCCCTGGTTTTTGCAGCAGTTTTTACCGCGGGTATGCTGCTGGCTTTCCTGGTCACCAAAAATTATGAAGTTTTTAAAAAGGCATTCATTGTGGCAGTACTGGCTACTGCTTTCGGGGTAGGCGTAGTGGGGTATTTTCCATACGTAATCAACACGGTGCAATACCATGATATTCTATATCCGGGACTGCCCGTTTTGAAATCAGAAGCCCTGAAGTTTACACCGCCGGTGCTCAGGAACAAAAACCAGCTGTCGAAATTTCTTCTTTCCTTTTTTTCACATACTGACAACCTCCACCTTACAGTAACCAAGGATCCGGTTATCAAACCCAAGATACCGTTCACATTGAACAAAACGGATATTTTCAACGCTTCCAAACCCTACGTGGTATTCGTTGCCGGCCTGGGTCCATTTTTTAGCGGTATCTGCCTGTCGGCTCTTATCATTTTCACTTACTGGCTGCGGAAGCTGAAGGACAAAAAAGCCGCCATTCCGGTAATCATATTGGCGGCAACCGTTTTATTTTCATCTTTAATTATTTCAGAAGCCTGGTACGCACGATACATACCACAACTCTGGTTTTTCCCCCTGATACTTTTAATAGCCTCTGAAACCATCAGCAGTAAAACGCTGAACAGGATCCGAAATGTTCTCTATGTGATTTCGGTCGTGAACATATCTTTTTGCCTCGCTTCATTTCCCTATGTCTATTATAAAACGGAACAAATTAAATACGAGCTTGAGCAATTAAAAGCCACAGGTGAAACAATTCCCGTTGAGTTCACTTACTTTACGTCGAAC
>JBGPBW010000252.1:0-6784 GCA_041481385.1 Puia sp. | reverse complement strand
TTGCAAACCACGCGATGGGAGAAGCGATGAGAAATGAGACCGAAACCAGTTTAAGAAAATCAAGGGAAAGCAATTGGGTAATTCCCAAAACGGATGCGCCCAACACTTTTCTGATTCCAATTTCCCTGATCCGGTTTTCTGCTGTAAAGCTGGCAAGACCAAATAGACCCAGACAGGAAATAAATATGGTCAGCCCCGCAAAAAGAGCCGCAAGCTCACCGGTTCTTTTTTCATTCTCAAATTTTTGGGCATAGTCTTCCTCCAGAAAATGATACTCAAAAGGATAGCAAGGGTTATATTTTTTAAATATGGTTTCCGCTTTTTTCAGATTGTCGGAAGTGGAGTTGGCCGGGTTTAATTTCATGTTCATAACATAAAATCCCATTTCTTTGGGCCCAATGGTTAATATGGGCGCAATGGGTTCGTAGGGTGATTCCAGAATAAAATCTTTAACAACACCCACCACATGATATGTGGATCGATCCTGTTTAACAATTGCGCCGACCGGATCTTCAAGGCGCATCGTTTTTACTGCTGTCTCATTCAGCAACATGGCGGTGGAATCTGTCGGATAAAGACGGATGTTCATATCGCGACCCGCGACTAATTTCAGACCGAGCGAACGTACAAATCCTTCATCAGAAGCAAAAAAAGTAAAATCTGTTTTTTGATCTCCCGGTGTTGAGCCGGGCCATTCGAATCCCCAGGAATCGGCCCAGTGCTGCGTCATCGGCTGACTTGTTCTCGTAACGTCTTTAATTACCCTGTTGCTGAACAGCTCACTACGGATCAGTTCATAATTCTTAATAATATCGCCCTGCATGAAACTGTACACGATATGATCCCTCTTGTATCCTGAATCACGTTTCTGTGCGTAATTGATTTGACGAACAACGATAATGGTTGAAATAATCAGTATGATGGCAAAGCTGAATTGAAGCACCACCAGGAATTTACGTGACAAAGCGCCTTCCATACTGGTTTTCAAAACGCCTTTTAAGACTTTGATGGGCTTGAACGAAGAAAGGTAAAATGCGGGATAGCTGCCGGCAAGGAAACCTGTAAATAAAACAAAACAAATGGCCGCTATCCAAAAATTAAAACGCTGATAGGGCACAAACAGTTGTTTGTTTACCAGCAGATTAAAAGAAGGTAAACTTAATTGTACAATAACCAGGGCAAGTACACCGGCAATCGTACTAAAGAAAAGAGACTCAGCCAGGAATTGCAGGATCAGGAAATTTTTTGGTGCACCGACTACTTTTCGAATGCCTACTTCCTTTGCTCTTTTTTCACTTCTCGCTGTACTGAGGTTCATGAAATTAATACAGGCGATCAGTAATATAAAAGAAGCGATAATCATAAAAAGGCGAACGATGGTAATTTGTCCGCCTGCTTCCCTGCCGTTTTCAAATTTGGAATACAGATGCCAGTTTGCCGCGGGCTGTCCGAACAGAATATCTGTTTCGGGTGTTTTACTCTGCTTTGTTTTTTCAACAAGTATATTCCTGATTTTTGCGTCGAAAGCTCTACCGGATACTCCCGGTTTCAGTGTATAAAAAGTGCTCACTGAATTATTTTCCCAATAATTATCTTCCCATCCCAATTTGACCATATAGGACCAGGGCAGCAGGTATTCGAACCGGAACCGGCTATTATCCGGAAGATCCTTTAAAACGGCCTTTACGGTAACGAGATTCACACTATCTATTTTAATTTGCCTGCCAAGGGCTGATAGCGTTCCAAATAATTTTTTAGCGAAGGATAACGTAATGACAATATCAGTCGGACTAACCAGCGCTCCGTTTACATTTCCTTCCACTGCCGGGAAACTGAACATCTTCAGGAATCCGGAATCTGTAAAGTTTCCTGGTGAATTAAAATGATGATCGCCAACCGACATCAGGAAATTTACATTTTGCCAGCGTGCCACGTCTTCAATATCAGGGAAATCAGATTTTAGTGTAGGTGCAAGAACCTTGGGTGTGAACGTGGTCGAATAATTATTAGCAGTGCCCGTTTGCTGCCGGTAAACCATATACAACCTGTCTTTCTTTACATGAAACCGGTCAAAACCGATTTCATCTACTATCCACAAACAGATCAGGACGGCACTTGCCATTCCGATCGCCAGACCCAAAATATTAATCGTCGCAAATATTTTATTCCGTTTAAGATTACGGAATGCGACGATGAAAAAATTCCTGATCATTTTAAAAAGTTTTTTTAAGCCCAACGCTTAACGCTTAACGCTTTTCGGTCAACAGTCATCGGTCAACGGTCAACCCTGCCGGCAGGCAGGCGTCAACCACCTCATGCCTTACAATATAATGCCAGAACATATATGATTATGAATCAAACAGATAACGCTCAACCAGGACAATGGACTGACCGGTTTTGATACGGTGCCTGTCCGCTTCCGGATTGCGTTTTCCTGCCCATGATAACTCCTCAAAACCTTTATCTTCGAAACTGTAGAAAACTGATTTTGAACAAATTCATCAATTTCAATGGTCACATGACGGATCCGCAAACCCGGATCGCGACGGCTTTCAACCGCAGCATCCGTTATGGGGACGGACTGTTTGAGACCATGTTATGGGATGGTCTGCGCATTCGAAACCTGGAATTTCACCTGGACAGGTTATTTGCCGGGCTGGAGGTTTTACAATTTGATTTGTCTGCAGGATTTGACCGGAATTTTATTTCCAAAGAAATTATCCGACTGTCTGAAATCAATGCTCTTGTTACTCCTTCGAGAATTCGCTTGAACGTTTTCCGGGATGATGGTTACACGCTGATGCCGGTTGCAAATAAGCCCGTATTTCTTATTGAATCAGCACAACTGGAAGATAACACTACGGGTCCGCTCAGGTTAACCATCTTCAGGGCCGAAACCAAATCGACAGGTGTACTCTGCAATCTGAAAACCAATAATTATCTGCTGAATGTTGTTGCAGTACAATATGCAAAAGGAAGCGGGTACGATGATGCATTGATCCTGAATAGTCGTGGAAATATTTGTGAGTCCAGCTCCAGCAATATCTTCCTGATCCAAAAGGGAGTTCTGTTTACACCGGCTCTTACACAGGGTTGTGTCGCGGGAACGAAGAGGAGGGAGTTGCTGGGAATATTACCTGGACTGGGTTTCCAGGTGGAGGAAACGATTATTACCAAGGAAATGGTGTATGAAATGGAAGAGGTATTTTTAACCAATGCGGTCCGGGAAATCAGACCGGTGATATGTATCGACAATACTTATTATGCACGGGAACAGACGGCCAGACTAATACAACAATTGAAAGTCTGAAATAAAAAATTCATGGCTAAGTTTTCGAACTCCGTTACAAATGGTTTTGATCTGTACCAATTTATCATGTCCATTTTTATAATGAATAGGAGACCCCTGCCAATAGATTCAGGGAGCTAACAGGATAAGTATAAGTGTAATGAAAAGGGACGCCATTATCTTCATAATCACCATTGTAGCCTGGTGTGCTGTGTGTATAGCTGGCATTTATTACCAGAGACCAAAGCTGGTTAATATGGTAGTTAAAACCTGAACTGAGTTGATAGCAAAATGCTAAAGGCAATCTTCCGCCATAATGATATTCAATTTCGGATCCGCTTGTATAATATGAATTTATAGTGAAGTTAGGCGCTATTGCCACCAGAACCCCTCCTCCAAAACTAAATTCAATACTGCATTTTCCGTCAATACCAAGAGGGAGTTTTATATCAGGTCCTGCCAGAAATTTCCATGTATTCAGGGGATCAGAATATACAACAACAGAAGCTGTGTCCGGGTACCTAGGAAAACGTGACTTTGCAAATTCAGTACTATTTACTGGATTTCGTTGCCAACTGCCAATTCCGTAAATGCCAAAAATTGAATTCGGAAAGCGGTAAGTAAGTGTTGCAGCTAAATTAAAACCAGTTTTTGAAAAACTATGGAGTATAGAGGAATCTGGACCTGAACTTCCAGAATTTCCAACGGTAAATGCGGGCCCAAACAAAACCCCTATTTTAAATAGTCGTTCAATGTGTTGGCCATTGAGACCAGGAATAATCAGCGAAACCACAAGTATACAGGTTAGAATTCTTCGCATAACTGGAAACGTGAGCGATAAACTAAAATCAGGAATTATATCAACATGAATCTAATTTAAATAAAGATTCAATAGGCAAATATGCCTTGTTAAATATTGTACTAAGTATTTCTACTTAGTCATTGAGATTGACGTAAATCAAAAGCAAAGACGCCGGAAATTCTCACCTGCACTTAGTCGTTTTCAGTCGGTTTCGCTTTGTTTTTTATTCTTATTTGTCTATTTTTAGCCAACCCTTAAAATAGACGACATGCGCGCCATTCTTTTGCTTTGCCTTTCCTTCTCTTTTAATTTTCTGACCGCCCAGTCCCTGATCAGTTCAAAACACATTGGTTGGTCAGGAAGCGAGATCAAACTTCAAACGATACATGATAAATCAGGAGACCTTCACGCGAGTCTGTTGGAAAACCTGGATAGCTTTAAGGTGATTCTTTATGACCGCACATTTGCAGAAATGCATGATTATAGCCTACCGAGGTTAAACCAGGAAGAACTCGTTGCTGGTTTTATTAAGGAAGGTAAAATTTACTTATTCTGCAATTATCAATCGCCAATGGGATATCATAACTATACCATCGATATTTCCTCGGGCGAAATCAAGTTTGCACTCATACTATCGGAAAAAAGAAAGGAGAAACTGATTGACCGGATCAGTTCAGGCGATTATGCCTTGTGGATGGGAATTGACAAAAAGAATTCCAGTTTTGTTATTTACAACTGGCGTGGTCTGGAAGATATGGATACGATCATATATCATTTTAAAGATCCTGATATGTGGAAATCGATTACGAAATCTGGCGATAATTTCGGCAGAGATGTGGATGTCGCTAAAATCGATGAAGCGGGTTTACCCGACATCCAATCGGTGAGTGCAAGGAATAAGGTCTATCTGATTCACGATACACTTTTCCTTATTATGAACCGAAATCAGGCAAATACCATCGTATATGCGTTTGACCTTTATAACAAAACGGTGAACTATCGTTTGATTGAAAATGAATCTGTGAAAAAAGTATATGATCCATATACCAGAGAAAATAAAGTGCCAGGAGATTATGTAGATAACAGCTATCTGTTGAATGGAAAACTTTATTTCATTTCGGCCACAGATGAAGGTTTGCATGTAAGCATCAGCGACTTTCATAACGGAGCCCGGTTAAAATATTTTGAGGTAAAAAGAGAAGATACCATCGACTTTAAAAATACGCCGGTGTTGCAGGAAGGGAAGGCGCTTTATTTTAATAATACCAAAGAGTTGACGAAGACCAAACAACTGCTTCGAAAAATGACCAGTGGCAATGCCGCGATCGCGGCCCTGAACGACAGTATGGGCACCGCCATTACGCTGGGGTCAAATAAGGAGGAAAAACAAATGGGTATGCCGGGTTATGGATTTGGTTCGGGATCAACAACTACGACGATCGGTGGAAATGGAATGGGTAATTTCAGCAGGGGTACCTGGACCAAGGCCGTGCGATTCAGAATGCTTGTGGACAGTGTGACATTTCAACATATTCCGGGAGATATGGAGCCCAGTATCAATGACCGGGTCGATGAATTCAGTCATGATGTGAAAATTCCTGAGCATGCAGAAAATCTGCTGTTTCAGGACGGGCGTTATATTTATATATATTACGACAAGAAAAAGCAGTCGCTGGTTCTTCAGCAGTTTCCTGTTTGATGCCATTATTAAGATGCACAACCGAAGAGCATATTTTTACATGTCACCGAACTTATTTTAAGGAGAAGCCTTAGCAATAATGATCAGAAAAAATTTGACTCAGAAAGTATTGTATACGGGATACTTCTTCCTGATATGCGAATCTTTGCTGTCCTGCATTCAAATGAAGTCCATTTCCAAAGGCACATTCAACGATCAATTACGATATCATTATTCCTATTTTGTGTATTCCAAAGTTTCGTCGGGTAGTCAGGGCCAAAAGGCTAAAATTAAAAGAGAATCCTGCAGGGTATATATGGCGGACATCAGGAACGAACGCAACCGAATTTTAGAAAAGATTGTATTCTACAGTTGTTCGGGTAAAGTGCCTTTTAAAATCATATTGGACTACAACGCAAAGGGAAAGATGACTGGCGGGAATTATTTTCTTTCTGTAACTGACAGCAATTATTCCATTCCTGTCTCTATCGAGGAGAAATTATTGTTTGTGGAAATAAGTAAACATCAAATGCCAGGTGATTATGTTGACTATACCCTGATCAGCGGATTCCGGCTGGCGGCGCCGGCAGATTCAATAGAGTCATTACCGTTTTTAAAAGACGTAGCGAAGGGCAGGGTAATGTAGAATTATATTGATATTATGTAGAGATTCCCGGCCTGCGCAAGCCCGACAGCCGGATGACAGGCAGTCAGGATCGCAGTGAGCACGAGAAGAGCGGGGTGATTATTTCTGAATATTCTTAACATGCGTTTACTTAAATGAATGTATGAAAGATTACCTGATTTCCATGATCTTTGTATTTTCAGTTAATGACAAGAAAAATATTACTCGGGCTATTGATGCTGAATGCATCATTCTGTTTTTCCCAGAAAAAATTTCCGGATAAAATCGTCGTGCTCACCTTCGACGATGCGTCCCAAAGTCATTATAGTTATGTAGCGCCACTATTGAAAAAATATGGCTTTGGAGCAACTTTTTATATATGCGAGTATC
>JBGPBW010000251.1:0-6792 GCA_041481385.1 Puia sp. | reverse complement strand
TCACTCCACATTTCTTCCAGTTTGTAGAACCGCCGGCTGTCCGGAAGCATAATATGAACAACCACATTGATATAATCGATAATCACCCATTGCAATACCTGCCGGCCTTCGTGCATATAAGGAGCCTCGGCACATTTATCCTTCAATTCAGACTCGATGAAATCCGCTATGGCTCTGACCTGTGTGGTGGTTCCCGCTTCGCAGACAATAAAAAAATCAGCTACAGCTTCCTGGATTTTACGGAGATCAAGTGATATGATTTTTTCGCCTTTTTTTTCCTGAATGGCCTGGATAATGGCTTTAATGATTTTAGAATTCTTTGCTAACCGGGCGGATTTATTTGGTTTCCGGTTCACCAACATTGACAATTGTTCCAATAATCAGAATATTTTAAATGATGAATTATGAAAGGCGATGATTCCAACGATCATAATATTAAATTCGCATTGCTCAAAAATAGTAATCTTTTGCCAGATCCCGGTATGGAGAAGCCCCATAGTACAACATTTGACAATCAGTTGATTGAGCTGGATTCTGTGGATAGCACCAACAACTATGCCATGGCCCGGATTCATGCAGGAATGGCTTCCGATGGTCTGGTTTGTCTTGCCCGCCATCAATGGGCCGGTAAGGGACAGCGTGGTAAATTCTGGCAGGATGAACGCGGTCAGAACCTGATGATGAGCCTGGTTAGTGAACCTGCCCCCCTTGATATTACAAAACTCTTCCTTTTTTCCGCTTCGGTAGCCCTGGGCATATTGGATCTGGTCAGGGGTTTTCATAGTGAATCCTGGTCGGTTAAATGGCCAAATGATATTTATTGGAATGACAGAAAGGCAGCAGGAATACTAATCGAAACCGTAGTTCTGGGTAAAAACTGGTTATTTGCTGTAACAGGTGTGGGAATAAACCTGAATCAGGAAAATTTCCCTGCTGATTTGCCGCACGCCGTTTCGCTCAAACAAATTACGTCAGCCAGTTATGAACCCCGTCTTGTGGCCCGGGAACTGGTTGCCGCAATCCAATACCGGATTAATACCTTGAAAACCGGTCCGGAACAGATTTTAACAGACTACAACCGTTCCCTATATAAGAATACCAAGCCCATTGCGCTAAGGAAAAAAAGTGAGTTGATTATCTGTACCCTGCAGGGTGTGGATGCCGGCGGGATGTTGTTGACCAGCCAGGGATCTTTTGCCTGGCATGATGTGGAATGGGTGCGTCATTAAAGGATTGCTTTTAAGGGCATCTATCGCACAAAATGCAATGTTAACGAGCCGGCATTTCCCGCTTCATCCTCGGCAAAGATCTTCAGTTCATGTTTTCCGGCAGGACAATGTTCGTCGAAATGGTAAATAAATGCCTTCGCTTTATCATTGGAAAACAATAGCCAGTTACCATCAAGTGTGGCGCGGAAATTTTTTATCTTTTTGTAGTTGTCCTGGATCAAAACGGCGATCCGGCTGCTTCGATGCAGGTTTGCATTTTCAATTACGCCCGGCACCCGGATTGTAGGTGATACGTTATCCAGCACCAGACTGAAGGTTCCAAAATTCCGGAAAGAGGCGGTGGCCCAATCACCCAGCCATACAGGTTTCTTTACTTCAAAATCATCTCCTTCTGACCATCGCATCAGAAGTTTTTGTTTCAGTTCTAATAATTTATTTGGTTTTATTCTTACAATCATGGTATCGGCAAGTGGGATACCCGAATTACCGAACAGATGCAGATCGGAAACCAGGTCTTTCTCCGAACCCACTGAATCTTGTTCGCTTAAGTGCAAGGAATCATACAAACATCTTTCCCCCAGGTAAAAAGCAGCAGCAGGCATTTCCAGGCCATCGACCATACCCGGATAAAACATCTTACCCGTAAATGATGTTCGAAGCCGGGAATCGGCCTGGTATCTTGCCATAAATTCCAGGGTCGAGCTATTACCTTTGGCATCTCTTATTTCAATGCGGAATACATGGTGCTGACCGTCTTCCAGATGAATCATACCTCCGTGGATAGGCTCAAGGTATATGGAATGGTTATATCCCGGCATTTTAAATAACAGCTGATAATAAGGCCCACCATGGGCATGGGTGGGATAATCAATATGGGCATTAATTCCAAGGGTCTCATTGTACGAAATCCGGTTCATTTGAAAGCCGGAAACAGCGATTCCGTTGTCATACATGATCCCTTCATAAATTCCATTTGGATTGTTGGAGCCCGTTTGGGTGTCGAATCCAACAATTCCGAAGCCGGGGTTCGGCGTGTTGCAAACTAACTCGGGAACTGACAGGGAATAATGTCCGGATTTGCCTTTTACAGGTACAAAAAAAGGTTGCTGTTCATAAAAACTTCTATTCCGGTCATAAATGGAAAGGCTCCGGATCACAGGAGGCGTATCATCCTTCACAGGTAATCCAAATAACAATGGGTTGAGGTTGATATCATCTGGAAAACTCCGTATTTCAAAATGCAAATGGGGACCTTGGGAACCCCCCATATTCCCGCTATAAGCTATTAGATCTCCTTTTTTAACATTGAATAATCCGGCAGGTGGATCCAGGGTCAGGTCCCAACGTTCTTTCTCGTACTGCTTTTGTTTTACCCAGGCGTCGAGTGCCGGATAAAATGCATTCAGATGGGCATAAAGGGTCAGGTAGCCGCCTGCATGACGAATATAAATGGCCTGACCAAATCCAAAGGGTTCGATTTTAATCCGGTAAATATATCCGTCGGCGGCAGCATAGACTGGCAGGTTTTCGCGGTGTTCCGTTCGGATGTCCAGACCCATATGATAATGGTTAGCACGGAGTTCTCCGAAATTGGCGGCGAGGCTGATGGGGATATTGAGGGGGTTTCTAAACATGTTCCTGGGATAATCCTCCGATGGGAAAAGCTGTCCGGACGCAGGACGGGCAGAAAGGAAGAATAGAAAAATAATTAAATATCGAAACATGATTATCCCAATTTTAGAAAAACAACGATGAGTAATCCCAAATAAGGATTTGAAACATGTGGTTTCAGTTTAAAAATAAATGTTAGCAAATGATAGTGAAGAATTTTAAAAAAAATTAAAAGTTGGTACAGCTTTTGGCATATAGAAGATGTCTTTAGAAAATAAACCTTCCTTGAAAAGTTGACAAGATGTTATTCAAGAACAAATTTTTACTGTTTTGTGCCATCAGCATCGGTTCCATAATCGGAATGGTGCGGGGTGAGGAAGCAAAACAGAAATGGGTTTTCCGGATCAAATCTAAGGTTGATACGAAGAAACTCATTGCCGAAAAACGCCAGATCGCCAAAAAAGGAGGCGTATTACTGGATGATATTGAAATGGCGTCATTTCATAACAATTAAGTCAGTCAGACATAGCGAATCCCGGTCCTCCGGGATTTTTTCTTCCTATACTTTTAAAAAATTTCTCCAAGAGCCTGTACAACCTTAGTTTTGCGGAATTTGTTTTTAGATGCCAAAAAATCCCGCAATCCGTTCAGTACTTATTATTGGTTCAGGTCCCATCATTATCGGACAAGCCTGCGAATTTGATTATTCAGGCTCTCAGGCCGCGAGAAGCATTCGTGAAGAAGGCATTAAAGTAATCCTCATCAACAGCAATCCAGCCACCATCATGACCGACCCCATGATGGCCGACCGCGTGTACCTGCTGCCGCTTACGGTGGAAAGTATAGAACAGATCCTTGAAGAGAATCAAATCGACGCTGTTCTACCCACGATGGGTGGACAAACGGCGCTGAATCTTTGTAAAGAAGCTGCAGAACTGGGTGTTTGGGAAAAATACAAGGTCAATCTGATCGGTGTTGACATTGATGCTATAGATACAGCGGAAGACAGGGAAAAATTCAAACAACTGATGATCCGCATCGGAATAGATGTTGCGCCATCCCGGGTGGCCAACTCCATGCTGGAAGGAAAGGAATTCGCACAGGAAATCGGGTTTCCACTGGTTATCCGGCCATCCTTTACTCTTGGTGGAACAGGTGGGGGATTCGTTCATGGCAAAGAAGATCTCGATGCTGCGCTCGATAAAGGGTTAAAAGCCTCGCCCATGCATGAGGTGCTGGTAGAAAAAGCAGTCCTGGGCTGGAAAGAATACGAATTGGAACTTTTAAGGGACAAGAATGATAATGTCGTAATCATCTGTACGGTGGAGAATCTGGATCCTATGGGTGTCCACACGGGAGATTCCATTACTGTCGCACCCGCGATGACCCTTAGTGATACGGCCTTTCAGGACATGAGAAATAAGGCCATCCTGATGATGCGTTCTCTGGGCAATTTTGCCGGGGGCTGTAATGTGCAGTTCGCATTAAATCCGGAAACAGAACAAATCATCTCTGTTGAAATCAATCCCCGTGTATCCCGGTCTTCGGCCCTGGCTTCCAAGGCAACCGGATATCCCATTGCGAAAATAGCCGCCAAACTTGCGATAGGTTATACTTTGGATGAGCTGAAAAATCAGATCACACAGACTACTTCTGCATATTTTGAGCCCGTGCAGGATTATGTAATCGTTAAAATGCCCCGCTGGAATTTTGACAAGTTTAAAGGCGCTAACGATACACTCGGCCTGCAGATGAAAAGTGTGGGTGAGGTCATGGCCATTGGAAGAAGTTTTACCGAGGCACTGCAAAAAGCCTGTCAGAGTCTGGAGAACAATGCAGTTGGACTCGGATATTATGGTAAGAGTCAGATGCATGCTGAAGAATTGATTCAATACATCAAGATTCCTAAATGGGACCGTATTTTCAGGATCAAAGATGCCCTTATGCTGGGCGTGAGTGTAAAGACGATTTCCCAGGCTACAGGTATTGATCGTTGGTTTTTGTATGAGATCCAGAAGATTTGTGTTGCAGAAAAAGAAATCAAAAAATATAAAATGGACACACTGCCCCTGGAATTACTACGGGAGGCAAAAACGCTGGGTTTCAGCGATGTTCAAATCGCTACCATTATGCAGGACGGGAATGAAGAAGCCGTTTTGCAAAAGAGAAAAGCCGCAGGCATAAACCGAATATTCAAAATGGTGGATACCTGTAGCGCGGAATTTGAAGCAAAGACTCCTTATTTTTATTCCACTTTCGAAAATAGCGGTATCAGTGAAAGCCTGGTTTCCAAAAAGAAAAAAATTATCATCCTGGGTTCCGGTCCGAACCGGATTGGCCAGGGGATTGAATTTGATTACTGCTGTGTACACGGACTGCTGGCTGTAAAAGAATGTGGTTTTGAATCGATCATGGTGAATTGCAATCCGGAAACAGTTTCGACCGATTTCGACATGGCAGACAAACTGTATTTCGAACCCGTATTCTGGGAACATCTCTGGGATATCATTGAACATGAAAAGCCAGATGGTGTAATTGTTCAGCTCGGCGGACAGACTGCACTTAAATTAGCAGAGAAACTACACAAGAAAGGCATTCCGATTATCGGCACATCCTTCGACAATATGGACATCGCCGAAGACCGTGGACGCTTTAGCGATATGCTCAAAGAAATGGAGATTCCATATCCGTCTTATGGAACGGCGACAACCGTGGATGAAGCTGTCGAAGTGGCTAAAACAGTCGGGTACCCGGTATTGGTCAGGCCCAGCTATGTATTAGGCGGCCAGCGAATGAGGATCGTGATCAACGATCAGGAACTGGAAAGTGCTGTAGTAAGCCTGCTGAAACATCTGCCGGATAATAAAATTCTTATCGATCATTTCCTGGATCGTTGCCAGGAAGCGGAGGTTGACGGCATCTGTGATGGGGATGAGTTTCACGTGATGGGACTGATGGAACATATTGAACCTGCCGGTATCCACAGTGGAGACAGTAATGCGGTTCTGCCCCAGTTTAACCTGACACCGCTCGTTGTGGAAACGATGGAGGAATATGCGCGAAAGATCGCTTTCAGGCTGAATATCCGCGGGCTGATTAATATTCAGTTTGCCATCAAGGACGGGAAAGTATTTGTGATCGAAGCCAACCCGCGCGCTTCCCGCACCACACCATTTATCGCTAAAGCCTATCAGATTCCATATTTGAATATTGCTACCCGGGTTATGCTTGGTCAGAATAAACTGAAGGATTTTACTTTCGAGAAAAACCTGAAGGGTTATGCGATCAAGGAACCTGTATTCAGTTTTGACAAATTCCCCGGGGTGAATAAGGAACTGGGTCCAGAGATGAAATCCACCGGAGAGGCAATTCGTTTTATCAAGGACCTGAGGGATCCTTATTTCCGCCAACTCTATAAGGACAGGAGTATGTACCTATCTAAATAGTATGGGAGTGTGGGAGTATGGGAGGGAAAAACTTTTCACCCACACTCCCACACTCTCATACTCCCACACTTGCCTCAGCTTTCCACTAGACCGTTTCGCATGGCATACATGACCAGGCCGACCCGGGATTTGACTTTTAATTTTTCAAAAAGAGAATTGCGGTATTCATCCACGGTTCGGGGACTCACGAACATTTTAGCCGCAATATCTTTATAGGTGATTTCTGAGCAGATCAGACGTAGAAAATCTTTTTCCCGCTGGGTGAGTGAAGGGGGTTCTTCAACCCGGTCTGCATCTTTATGCAGGCCGCTGATGATTTTACCCGATATTTCTTCTGAGAGGTAAAAGTTCTTTTTCATTACGGAATCCAGGGCCTTCTTCAATTCCTCCGGGTCGATATTTTTCATAACATAACCGCGGGCTCCCTGGCGAAGCATCCTGATGATGGTGCGTTCGTCGCTGAACATGGAAAGTGCGAGTACTTTAATCTTAGGATAGTTTTTATT
>JBGPBW010000250.1:0-6838 GCA_041481385.1 Puia sp. | reverse complement strand
GTTTTTGGGTTGTTTTTTATCTGAATTTTAAAAAATTTTATTTATTTATTTAAAATAATCAATAACACCCCCCCCCCCCCCCCCCACCACACCTCCACACTTGCATACTATTCAGAGCGCAAGCTCTGAACCGGGTTCGCAATCGCTGCCTTTATGGACTGATAGCTTACCGTTAACAGGGTAATCGACAGTGCACCAAGTCCTGCTGAAGCAAAAATCCACCAGGACAGGACTGTACGATATGGAAATTGTGCGAGCCAGTTATTCATAAAATAATAAGCCGCGGGCACAGCAATACACAAGGAGAAAAAGACCAAAAAGACAAAATCCTTTGATAACATCTTCCAGAGATTGAACACCGAAGCACCCAGCACTTTCCGTACACCGATTTCTTTGGTTCTTTGTACCGCCATAAAGGATGCCAGGCCGAACAATCCGAGACAGGAGATCAGGATGGTCAATCCGGCAAACAAGGCAGATAAGGTTGCCGTGCGCTGGGTGTCTTCGAATTTTCTTGCATAATCCTGGTCCACGAAATGATATTCGAAAGGATATTCGGGATTGTATTTTTTGAAGATCTGTTCTATTTTATTCAGGCTGGATTGCACATTTGCACCTGCAATCAGTTTCATATTTACCACATTGAATCCGGACTGTGATCCGGCGCCTTCTATCATCATCGGTTTAACCGGATCAAATGGAGAACTGAGAATGAAATTCTTCACCACTCCAACAATATGGTAGGTCTTTTGATCATCCCGCACGAGTTGGCCAAGTGGTTTTTTAAAGTTCATGGTCTTGACAGCGGCCTCATTTAACAACGCTGCGGTTGAGTCGGTCGGATATTTAGCAGGATCCATGTCCCTGCCTGATATCAGTTTTAAACCAGCCAGATTCACCAGGTTCTCATCAGCGCTGAACCGGTCGAAATCGGTTTTATCATAAGGAGATTTTCCCTGCCAGACCAGATCCCAGGTATCACTCCAGATTTGCGTCAGCGGCCAGCTGGTGCGGTTTACCATGGTAACTATTCCGGACCGCAGCAATTCAGCCTTCATCATGGCATATTTTTGATTTATTGATCCGGTCGTATAGTGGTACAGGAGCTGCTCCTTGTTGTATCCGCTGTCTCTTTGTTGGGCATATTTTATCTGTTGCACGACAACCAGGGTACTGATGATCAAAACGATGGCGAAGCTGAATTGCAAAATCACAAGGATTCTTCGGGGCGTAACCAGGGACTGTGCATTTTTAAATTTTCCTTTTAATACAGAAACCGGTTTGAATGAAGAGAGAAAGAAGGCCGGATAACTTCCTGCCAGTAATCCCGTGAACAGAACAAATAAAAGAGCATACAACCAGAAAAACATATTGGAATAAGGCAGGGTAAGGGTCTTGCCAATCATCAGATTAAATGAAGGCAAAAACACCCGTACCAACAACAGTCCGATGATTCCCGATATGGTTGAGATGAACAGTGACTCCCCAAGGAACTGCATAATCAGGGCTGATTGTTGCGCGCCGGAGACCTTACGTATCCCCACTTCCTTTGCCCGTTTTTCACTACGTGCCGTGCTGAGATTCATAAAATTGATGCAAGCGATCAGCAGGATGAATGCGGCAATGACCATAAATAACCGAACGGTTTCTATTTCCCCTCCCGAAGCTTTGCCATTTTCAAACCTGGAATACAAATGCCATTTAACGAGCGGGTGAAGAAATACTTCTTCCTTTACCACACCCTTTGAATGAACCTGACTGATTGTTCTGATTTTATTATTGAAGATTTCCGGGTTGACTTCGGGCTTAAGAAGGATAAAAGTATTTGCAAAATTATTTTCCCAAATTTGATCTTCCCATCCCAGGGTTTTAATCATATTCCAGTTGACCAGGAAGTCGAAGCTGAACCGGGTATTGGGCGGAAGGTCTTCCATAATGCCGGAAACAATATAATTCAAACTGTCAATCTTCAGGAACTTGTTCACAGGATCCTGATCCCCGTACATTCTTTTTGCCATCTTCTCGGTGATCACGACAGATTTTGGACTTTCCAACGCAGTACTCAGATTACCCTGCAGAAGGCGAAAACTAAATATCTTCAGAAATTCAGGATCGACAATCAGCGATTCTGTTGAAAACTTTTTTTCACCTACTGAAGTCACTTTCCAGGTTTTTACTGCTCTGGCTACCGATTCGACTTCGGGATAGTCTTTTTTCAATGTGGGACCGAGAATCTGCGGCGTAGATTCCCAGCATTGAATTTTATCATCCATCTGTCCCCTGTTCCAGGCTTCATAAATTAAATCCTTATTCTGATGGAACTGGTCATAACTGATTTCATTCTGAACCCAAAGCAGGATCAATACGGCACTGGCCATTCCTATGGCCAAACCGCTGATATTGAGGAAAGAAAAGGCTTTGTTCTTTTGCAGGTTGCGCCAGGCAACCACCAGGTAATTTTTTAACATGCTTACTAATTATAACATTCATAAGGAGAGTATGGGAATATGGGAGTCTGGACTATCCTATTTTAATACTCTTATATTCCCATACTGTCATACTTTCTTCTCATACTCCCATATTCCCATATTCCCATACTCTAATGGGGTGCCGTTTTTTTAAACCATTCTGAATCAAATTATTGCAATTCGTTAAGAAAAAGCAATCGTCCGTATACGATACATCAGTGTCCGCGATCCGGACGGTTGCTGAGCCCAAGGGTATCTGTAAAATAGTTTAGGTTTGGGGGCAATTTGAAAATTTGGAGATTTGGAAATTTGAAAATGGTTATTAAATAAAAACTGCTACGTGACTCACTTTAAACAAATTCTTCATTCTATTTCCAAATTTCCATCCCGCCTTCGGCGGGACCAAATTTCCAAATTGTTTAAGGTTGTCTTATCGTTAACGCTCTGTTTCTCCCTGACTTTTTCCGGTTTCAGCCAATTCACAGAAAAAATTGTTTTTAACTCTCAGGATAGTGCCAATGATTATTACCTGGCCTTTCCACCCATCTCGGGAAATATCCAGGGCGTGATGGTTTTGGTATCCAGTTTTGCTTTACCCGAATACATTTTTACTGAATCCAAACTTCCCAATACCGCAATGGGAAATGACCTCCTTACGATTATTGCATCCCTGGGGACCAGTCTCTGGGCAGACTCCGCGTCGGTGTCGAGATTTAATCATATACTAACCGATGTGATTAAGCGCTATTCGGTTGATACCGCAAAATTTGTCATTGGCGCAATGGGGTATGCCGGAAATACCAGCCTACGTTATACTGAAATGTGTTATTCAAAGCCAGCTCAGTTTCCGGTTCTTCCAAAAGCTGTGTTCACCATCAGTTGTCCGGTAGACCTGGGGGGACTGGCACAATGGTGTGAGCATGAGATCAAAAAAAATTATTTTGCCGGCGACGTAGGCGACGCCAAATATATTTCAGATGTTTTGACAAAACAGTTGGGAAGCTACCCTGAACATCCTGAAAAATATATTGAGGCTTCACCCTTTACCAGGAACTCCGGATCAAGGGGTAACGAGCGATATCTTGATCATGTCGCCCTGAGATTATATTATGATGTGGATATAAGCTGGCAATTGAAAACCCGGAGGAATAGTTATTATGATACGTATTTTCCAGACGGATCCGAACTGATCAAACAATTATTGTTATCGGGGAATGCAGACGCAGAATTTATCAGTTCAAAACAACCAGGCATCAGGGTCTTCGGACAGAGAAGCCCTTTTTCCTGGTCGGTGGTAGATGAAGCCGATTGTATTCAATGGATAAAACAAAGTTTAAAAATATTCAATCCCCAAACCTATTTACCGGTTTATCAACTGGCCATTCCGGAGGGTTGGTCAACAGAGCGTTTTGCACTGCCGCCGGATTTTGCAAAACAGCTTTCGGTTACGGGCGTGGAGGATTTGCGATTTTTCCCCGGATGGGGAGATCCCAATAGTGAGGATCATTGGTCTTATGCTTATCTGTGGTGGTTGGAGGGCAGGAAGGATATTGACGTGTCCTTCCTGCAAGACAACCTGAAGATATTGTATACCGGACTATTAAACCGGAATATCAAACCCAGAAAGATACCTATGGAGAAAATTTATCCCGTTGTTGTAAAAATGAAAAATATTAACGCGGTTTCAGGGGACACAAAAACATTTGAAGGCACGGTCAATATGCTGGATTACATCAACCAGGAGCCCATGATTCTGAACATCATCATTCACGAAAAAAAATGCGCCGATAAAGCCCATGATATTTTATTATTTGAGGTTTCGCCCAAGTCCTTTAGCCATCCCAACTGGGTTAAATTAAACAAGCTAAATGCTGATTTTTCCTGCACTAAGTAAATGGTAACTTTGCGCTATGAAATTTGAAATCGGCGATAAAGTGACGGTACTTCACTCTAACGAAGAAGCCGAAGTGGTGGAAATGATCAACGATAAGATGGTGATGGTGGAAGTGCGCGGCGTAAAATTTCCGGCCTACATCGACCAGCTCGATTTTCCATATTTCAAAAGATTTACCGAAAAGAAAACCCTGCCGCTTCAGAAAACGAAGACTTTTGTTGATCAGGTGCCGGTAGATAAATCCCGCAAAAGCGACAATCCCCTGGATGCATGCTGGTTAAGTATTTTACCGGTTTCCGATACGGATGAATTTGGAGACGAAGTGGTGGAAAGCCTGAAGATTTATCTTGTAAATCATACGGATCGGGGAATGAAATTTAATTGCAAACTCAGTTATGCCGGAAAACCGGATTTTGAGATTTCCAATGAACTGCCTGCTTCCAAAGATTTCTATCTGCTCGATATGCCATTCGCTAACCTGAATGACGCGCCGCTTTTTGAAATCGACTTTGCCCTGATACAGGTCGAGAAATCCAAGGCACCGCATTATGAGGTTTCACTGAAACTGAGGGCCAAACAGGTGTTTAACCGCATTGACGAGATTCGCAAAAAAGGCACAGCGAGTTTTGCCTATAAGTTATTTGACAGATATCCGGATAAAGCTGTTGAAGAAGAAATGCCGGAATACAACAGTTCGGGTAAAAAAGGAAATATTGTTTACGATGCAAAAAGAGCGCGTCAGCACCTGGAGCCGGCCAGATACGAGGTTGACCTGCACATCGAAAAACTAACCGACCAATGGCAGCAACTGAGTAATTTTGAGATCCTGACCATTCAGCTGAATGCGTTCGAGAAATATCTGGAGCTGGCCATTGCCCACCATCAGCACAATCTGATTATTATACATGGTGTGGGTACGGGAAAACTGAAAGATGAGATACATGAAATTCTGAATGCCAGAAGGGAAGTGCGTTCGTACATCAATCAATACGACCCGCGATACGGATACGGCGCTACGGAGATATTTCTTTAGATTTGCGAAGGCTACCGGCCGGGCCATCGTGGCGCCAATGGCGCCAAGGAAAGTCCGGACAGCAAAGGGCAATGTACCGGTTAAGCGCCGGGGTCATCTTGGCGTGGGCCCATGATACAGATAGTGCCACAGAAAATAACCATCCCGCCAACGGCGGGAAACGGGTGAAAACGTAGGGTAAAAGCCTACGTCCCGCGGTGGTAACTTCGCGGGAGGGTAAACCTTGCATGCTGAAATGCCATGTAAATCGTGTCCCGCATATGCGGGGTAAGCGGTCCGCTTAATTGCAGCAATGCAGTGCATGATGGGTAGGCAGCTAGATCCTTTCAGTAATGAAAGGGCAAGATAAATGATGGCAGTAGAACAGAATCCGGCTTATGAGCCGGTAGCTTTTTTAAGCTCGAAGCGTGAGGCGTGAAGCCTGAGGCTTTGAGCTTAATCATTTTAAACAGGATGTCAAATAAATGGAATGCTAGTTTCCTATTTGTAATAGCCTCAAGCCTCACGCTTCAAGCCTCAAGCTTTAAACGCAGACGCCATCTTTTCTAACAATTGAGTGGAAATCATTTTCTGCGCGAGGACAAGCATATTCTTATATGCTTTTGCGCGGGAGATGCCGTGGCCGATGATCACGGGTTTATTTACGCCAAGAACCGGTGTGCCGCCATAGTCTTCAAAGTTGAAGCGGTCGAAGTATTCGGTATGCACATTCTGTCGTTCCATAATACCATGAAGGGATTCTGCAAGTTTTAGTATCACGTTGCCGGTAAATCCTTCACAGACCAAAACATCCGCATGGTCGAGAAATACATCTCTTCCTTCAACATTACCAATAAAATGAATTTGTTTGTTTGCTTTAAGCAGGGGATAGGTAGCCTGTGCCAGCACATTTCCCTTTCCTTCTTCCTCACCGATATTGATCAGCCCCACACGTGGTTTTTCTATACCCAGAATATACTGGGCATACAATGATCCCAGGACCGCAAACTGATCGAGGTGTTCTGCCTTACAATCTGCATTGGCACCCACATCCAGAAGCAGGCCCGTAGAACCATTCTCCATGGGTACAATGGTACCAATAGTCGGTCTTTGAATGCCTGCAATGGGTTTGATGGTAAACAGGGAGCCGATCAGCATGGCGCCGGTATTGCCCGCACTGATGAAGGCATCCGTTTTCCCTGATGCGAGAAGGCCAAATCCTATAGCGATGGACGAATTCGGTTTTTCCTTCAGGGCTTTCAGTGGATGCTCATGCATGCCGATGACTTCTGTTGAAGGAATGATGCGGTAAGCTTTTGATGGAATCTTGTATAAATCCAGCAATGGTTTCAACAACTGTTCATCACCGATCAGTGATACGAGTGCCGGGGTTTTTTCTGATATATAATCGCGGACACCCTTCACCAGTTCTTCCGGTGCAAAGTCTCCGCCCATCATATCTAG
>JBGPBW010000249.1:0-6966 GCA_041481385.1 Puia sp. | reverse complement strand
GAATGGAAAATAGTTGGTGTAAACTTAACGCCAAAGGAGATCGAAGAAATAATCAGGAAAATCCTTTGACAAGAAGCTTCCAAGTATAGATTTTTACCCCTGTGCTGAAAACTGAAAAGGACGCATAAGTTGTAAAACGCGTTCAGCCTTGTTATACCAACCTTGTGGAAGTGGATCATTTGTGTGAATATAGCACTGAACCCGAATTTTGTCGCTTCCCTCGGTAAAAGTCAACAGACGACTTTTAGGAATCATAAAGGGGAGACGACTTTCACGTCCGTGAAATCGGGTTAAACAAGAGGCATTTATAAAATGTGTGCCCCATTTTGTTTCTATATGTGACTTCCCGCCATAAGTATCATCAGGATGTGTATGTGTATGGCCACCGATCCAAATTTGAACAGCTCCGGGATGTTCTTCAAGATATTTCTCAAAAGCACCTGAATCAGGTTTACTATCAACCCAGTAAAGATAGGATGCTCCTATGGGTACTCCTTCTTTCATATAGCGATCGTTGCCATGATAATAAGGATCCCAGTTTCCCTTTTCATCTTTGCGCATTCCCTCCCAGTCCCCGGAGGCTACTGTTGTGTTTTTAAGTACATAATGGTGTACACAAATGATAATGGAACCCGGGTTGGAAGCAACCATTTTTTTCCACCAGGCAAAAGTGTCACCACTTACTACACCTCCCGGATTGCCGCCAAGCGGGCCCCGGCCAACTTTCTGCGTTGGCTCATTACGATCACTCATCATTAGAAAAAGCAAATTACCAACCCTGAAAGAATACCGCTCCCATACACCTTCAATGGCATACGGCCGATTATTATTGTTTATTTCAGAGAACTCCTTGTGTTGTCCAAAAGGATCTATCCATTTTTGCCACCACCATGCATCAGGTTCGTCCAACCCGCTTCGGTCATGATTTCCACAAACGTCATAGATATCTTCACGCTTATGTTTTTTCAGCGCATGGAATTGACGAATTATTTCTTTTCCCTCATCATCTTTAGGTAATCCCTGTTCGCCGGACATATCTCCTACATCAACAGCTATATCCCAATCAAATGGTGGTCCGCCTTCTTTACCGCCGAATTCCGATTGGGTAATTGCCTCAGCCAGGCTTTCTCTCCCATATTTTATATCGGTGCCAACATGTTCATCCCCGAAAGCCCACAGGTGAAATTCTCTTTTTGAGGATTTTTTCCCAAAGGCGCGGGAACCGGATATACCGCCTAAAGTAAAAGCGCCTAATGAACTGAGCAGGAATTTACGTCTGGAAAACATACAGACTCTCTTTAGATTATTTTATCAGCTACTGAAATGTACCTATAATTATTAAATTCTGCTATTATAAGATTTGGCTGGCCATTTATCAAATAACATATCACAAAACTGATGTCTGGTGATTTTCGAAATTGTTTTTCACTTTTTTAATTTGCCCTTAACCCACCGCTTACAAAATAAATTTTGCCGATTGGAAACTACCTTCTGAAAACTGCCGCAAACTGTTTAGTTTTTCTGCAAATTTTCGTTTTTCATTTCCTGGAAGATAAACCCGCCCATGATCATAGCGCTGGCTTTGCCGGAATAAATCAACTGTTATGAAAAAAATGACGCTGCTCTCAAATGCTTTTGCATCTGCCATTATCCTGGTGATTTTAGCTGGATTCATTGAATCCTGCAGTAAACAGAATCAGGCTGCCACGGGTGCACCAACTATTTCTTCGTTTGAGCCTGCGGGTGGTGCGAGGGGACAATTTGTAAAGATTGATGGAACAAATTTCAGCGCAACAGCGGCAGAAAATCATGTGTTTTTCAATGATATTCCAGCCCTGATTTCGTCCGCTACACCAAACAGCCTGGTAGTGGTTGTTCCGGACGGCGCCGGAAATGGGAAAATTTCGGTTGAACTAAATGGCAGAAAGGAAAGTTCGGGCAGCAGTTTTAATTACGTTTTAGCCGTGAGCGTGCTGGCGGGGGATGGCTTGTTTGGATTCCGCGACGGACAGGGAAAGCAGGCAGAATTTTTTTCACCTTTTGGCGGTTGTTTGGATGCTGCCGGAAATATTTTTGTTGCCGACCAGAATAATAACCGGATTCGCAAAATAACACCAGGAGGACTTGTCACTACCGTTGCAGGATCCGGTACGCGGGGCTTTGCAGATGGAAATGCTCTTGAGGCCCAATTTAGTTCGCCTGTTGATGTAGCTGTGGATGCCTCGGGGAATCTATATGTAACGGATGTGAACAGGATTCGTAAAATCAGCACGGCGGGCATAGTAAGCACGCTTGCCGGGAATGAAACAGCCGCATTTGCCGACGGAGCGGGAGCAGACGCCCGGTTTAATGATCCGGCTGGAATTACAATCGATGTTTCCGGAAATGTATTTGTTGTCGATGAAGGCAATAACAGGATTCGTAAAATAAGCCCTGCGGGTTCTGTAACCACTGTTGCGGGAACGGGGGTTCAGGGATTTCTCGATGGGGCTGTTACAGATGCACAGTTTAATTTTCCGTTTGGTATAACGCTCGATGCGTCCGGAAATATATATATAAGCGATTTGGGAAACCTGCGCATCCGGAAAATTTCGACTGCAGGTTCTGTATCTACCCTGGCAGGAAGCGGCAGAACCGGCTATAAGGATGGAGATGCGGGCACAGCTGAGTTTGGATCCACCATGGGTTTAAGTGTGGATTCGTCGGGAAATGTTTTTGTGGCGGATGGAAGTAATTTTGTCATCCGTAAAATTACTCCTTCGGGCACAGTTAGCACCCTGGCGGGAGATGGTAAAGAGGGAGGCAACGAAGCACCCGCTCCATCAGCAGAATTCAACAATCCCTCAGATATCCTGGTGGGCCCTAATGACATTTTCTATGTGACCGATTATCTAAATAATCGCATCTGCAAGATTCTGTAAATTTGCTTAAAAAAAAGTCTTACAGTTGGATAGCTGCATTTGGGAGAGTCCCCGTTCATGAAGCACTGCTCACTGGATCATGAAAACGCTCTATTGTTTGACCAATTGGAAATTAAAAGATTCGATTGTATTGGCGGCCGTGGTGGAACTGTTCAGGAAAAAAACTCCATCCATGGAATTTGAAGATGTGTGTGAACTTTGCAGGTTTATAAAGACGGTCCCCGAAGTATCGATATAGTTGGCCTTAAAAATATCTCCCTGAACGTTAAAAGTTCCATCCAGCTTTACGCCCGGAGAAGCCGTATCCTGACCCAATATGGTCAGAACATAAGCCCTGCCGGTTCCATCGGGCCTGTTCAGGATGGCCAGGGTGGCGCCGGAAAAAAAACTGCCCATCCAGAATCCCGGTGCGGAAAAAGATGGCTGTGGATTTGAATCTTTCTGACATGAAAAACAAAACCCCAGTCCGAGGACCAGCATCACATATGGCAACAACTGTTTCAATATTTTCTTCATAAATTTTTTTTACTGCAACCAGCATTTACAGAAGGTTATGCTCATAAGATTAATGCCGAAAGCATAACTCACGGAATAAATGAAAATACAGGAGAAATGAAAACAAAATAAAGCAAAGGTCCTATAGGTTGTTGCTGCCTTATTCCCGGTTGATATAATTTACCTAACGGGAGCGTTCCGGGAACCAGGAACTTCTGCTCCATCCCCTTTATTTGGCAAGCTGAGGAGGATGCTATTTTGGAACAGGCAAGGGAGGGTAGAAGATAATTATGCACTGTCAAATATATTTTGTAAATTATTTTATTAAAAAAGCAGGTTATGTCTGAAATATATATCAATACAATGGCGATTCTGGTGATTTTTGTGGTTGCCGGTTTCATAAGGACAAAGTATGCCGATCGTGTTCCAGTAAATGTTAAGAGGGGCCTGTATATAACTGCAATAGCCTATTTTCTTTTTATAGCGATTTACTATTTTAATAATTCATCGGACAGTGCCAGGCGCATAGCACAAATACTTTTAGAGGCTTGCCTGATTGGTTATTTTATTTATAGAATAAAAACACTTGGCAATAAAACTTCTCACTAGGAAATTTTTTACAAGACGAGATTAAACCCTGCTTATTGAAAGCAGGGTTTTTTTTATTCTAAACCATAACTAAGGGTTTTTGCTTATATCAAAATCCGGGAGAAGCTTCTATATTTAATGGTCGGGATTCACCCGTAAATATTGATGTATGCTCAAACTTCACCTGGCTTTTTTGTTTTGTATCGGGAGTATTTTTTTATCCTGTTCTAAAGGTGGAGAAACCATCGATGTTAACAGCCAATGGAAGGTTGATGTCAACGGCAGTTTAGTCAATGGACTGGCTGATGGGCAATGGCAACCTAAAACATTCACATCAGAATTACTTCTATTCGAGAGTTTAGATACCGCTAAATTAGCTGGAACAACCAAACCTGATTCGGTAATTACAACCACAAGCCGTTTTAATTGTATTATTCCAAACCCATTCAAATCTGTAGCTTCTTTTTCGTTTAACTTTTCAAATGGATTTAACGGGGAAATGGTGTTCAAGTTTGTAGTTGTAAACAATCATATGGATATTGTTGATAAAGGGGCAGTGAGAATTCAGGGAACTTCTTATCCGAATATTCCATTAAATCCATCATCGAGTAATGTAATTACTTTGTCGCCTGCTATTCCCGCAGGCATGTATCGGATCTATTTTACGTTGAGCGCAGAATCCAACCCACATTTTTATCAATGCTGGGGAAATATTCAGAAGACTCAATAAGTAGAATAGATAAAATCAACAAACCAACCTCCGTTTACCAATTTTCATCCGGACCAATAATTTTCATTAAATTCATTGCCGATGAAAAAAATCACGGTACTGATATGGCTCTGCAGTTCCTCTCTGCTATACGGTCAGCAAAAAGACTATCCGATCCAGGGCGTTTTATTCACCCAGGTAAAACTCACCGACCGTTTCTGGCTTCCCAGGATTGAAATCAACCGGACGGTGACCATTCCGGCTTCTTTCGCGCGTTGTGAAACTACTGGCCGGGTAAATAATTTTGTCATGGCTGCTGCGAGAAAGGGAAAGTTCTGTACCAAATACCCCTTCGATGATACAGATATATATAAGACCATCGAAGGCGCATCTTTTTCTCTGGCCGTTCATCCCGACGTTAAACTGGAAGCCTACGTGGATTCCCTGATTTCGATCATCGGCAAAGCACAGGAACCCGATGGTTATCTTTATACCGCCCGAACCATCAATCCTAATGACGTTCATCCCTGGTCCGGTAAGGAAAGATGGGAGAAGGAAAGGGAACTCAGTCACGAGTTATACAACGCCGGACATTTATACGAAGCCGCAGCGGCCTATTACCATGCTACGAAAAAAACAAATCTCTTAAACATTGCATTAAAGAATGCCGATCTGGTGTGTTCGGTTTTCGGTCCCGATAAAAAACACGTGGCACCGGGTCATGAAATTATTGAGATGGGCCTGGTCAAATTGTACCGGATCACCGGCAAAAAAGAATATCTCTATACGGCTAAATATTTTATTGAAGAGCGCGGACATTTTCACGGGTACGATTCTACCAGTAAAGACCTCTGGAAAAACGGCGCTTACTGGCAGGATAATATTCCGGTCGTTGATCAGGAGGAAGCAGAAGGTCACGCGGTGCGCGCGGGATATTTATATTCAGCTGTAGCCGATGTGGCTGCATTAACTGGAGATGACAGCCTGATCCGTGCTATTGATAAGATCTGGAACAATGTAGTCGACAAGAAAATCTATGTGCAGGGCGGTGTGGGTGCCATTGGCGATGGCGAACGTTACGGCGATAATTACGAACTTCCCAATGCAACAGCTTATAACGAAACCTGCGCGGCGATCGCATTGGTGTACTGGAATTACTGGATGTTTTTATTACATGGGGATGCGAAATATATCGATGTGCTGGAGAAATCCTTGTACAACGGACTAATCTCGGGTGTTGGACTGGATGGTAAATCTTTCTTTTATACCAATGCCATGCAGATCCGGAACAGTTTTCAGAACCCATCGTTGGAATCAACACGCTCAGGCTGGTTTGAATGTTCCTGCTGCCCCACCAATCTCGTCAGACTGATTCCTTCTATCCCCGGGTATATGTATGCGCAAAAAGCGGACAACCTCTATATCAATCTTTTTATCAACAGTAGCGCTGAATTGATCATCAATCATAAAAAAGTGCAGCTCGTTCAGGAAAATGATTATCCATGGAATGGCGGACTGTCGTTTACCGTCAATCCGCAGTCACCCACTTTCTTTCATATGCTGGTGCGCATTCCCGGCTGGGCCCGGAACCAGGCCATCCCATCTTCGCTTTACGAATTCCGGAAACCATCTGACGCGAAGCCGGTTATTAAAATAAATGGAATGGTCACCGACTATTCGATAGAAAACGGATACGCTTCCATCAGCCGGACCTGGAAAAAGAATGACCGGGTGGAGGTGATGCTGCCTATGGAAATCAGGGAGGTTGTCGCCAATCAACACATAAGTGAAGACATCGGAAAAATTGCCCTGCAGCGCGGACCGCTGATGTATTGTGCCGAATGGATCGACAACCATGGGAAAACAGGCAATATCATTTTACCGCACGACACGAAATTTTCGAGTGAGTACCGGGCGGATCTGTTAAATGGCGTCACGATTTTAAAGGCAGAAACTCCTGCCGTGATCATACAAGGGGATGAAAATATTTCAACCGTAAAACAATCCTTTACGGCGATCCCGTATTATAGCTGGGCTAACCGGGGGAAAGGAGAAATGATGGTTTGGTTTCCCACAGAAGTAAAGGATATCGAATTGTTGACGCAATAAGTTATCTCAGCTCAATCGTCCTTCCTTGTGTGATAAAGCGGGTATCTTTTACAGAGCCTCCACCATGAAAGCGAAATTGAACGCCGACAATATCAGTCGGTGGATTCGGGAAATCCAGCGCATACACGGGCCTGTTATTGATGG
>JBGPBW010000248.1:0-6977 GCA_041481385.1 Puia sp. | reverse complement strand
TAGCCCGCTGTTGCAAAAGCATCTCCCCTTTGTTATTGAATATAAAAATGCTGAAAGCCCGGTGTAATAAGGCTTTCCTGTGTGCTTCCATTTTTTCTATGGTGCCGGTCTGCTCATCCCGCTCATTGACAAGTATAACTTCTTCTTCTGTATTGTGCCTGTGAATCAAAATTCGGCTTTTTTAAAAATACTAATTCCCGGGAACTAATCTTCTCCTCCGGCATATAAATTCGTCTTAATGATTTAGATCAATACCCGGAGTACCCTCGGACATGAGGTTCAGGTATCGGATACCGGAGCCATACAGCAGGACCCGCTTATAGCCGAAACTAAAATTGCTGGATCTGGGATTCCAGAAGTTTCAGATGCAGGCTAACCTAGAATTGCTGGATCTGGGATTTCAGAAGTTTCCGTGCGAAGTGAATCCGACTCTTGATGGTACCCAGCGGCTCCTGCAGCATGTCTGCAATTTCGTGGTATTTATAACCGTCGAAATAAAGCAGAAAAGGATTTCTGAATATTTCGGGCAGGCCGTGAATAGCTCCCTGTATGTCGCGGATGCGCAGGTTACTTTCAGCATTTCCCGTGATTACAGCAGACTGACTATTATTTAACAGGTAATCGTTCGGTGAAGAATCGAAAATGGTTTTCTGCTTTGCACGACGCCGGTAATTATTAATGAAAATATTACGCATGATCGTATACAACCACGCTTTAATATTGGTACCGACATTATACTTGTCTTTATTGGCGATTGCCCGGTATAAAGTTTCCTGAAAAAGATCCTTGGCCTCTTCGCTATCCCTGGTTAAAGTGATCGCAAACGGTTTCAAAAATTCAGCATTGGATACCAGGAGTTGATTGAATTCAGGAGCACCCATAGAATAATAAGGTTTACACTATAAAGATAAAAATAATGCCAAGACGGAATGTCAGCTAATTGACAAGCGGAGAATACTTAACAGTAAGTTCACTTGCCATAGAGTCATGACAGAGTGGTGAGTGGTTAGCGGTAGGCAGTTGACGGATGACGGTTTGTTCGCTAGTCGTAGATCAATGAACGATAAACGATAAGCGATAAACGACAGCCCTTCCAAAAACTGGGAAATGGGGGAAAACTTTGACGAACGGTAAGTGGAATCACTTAGCTGAAGTACTTATTTAAAGTACCGGATTGAGCAGAACGCCGGCATCGAGCAGGCCGTTTACAGTAGCGGAAATGGTGGAAGAGGCACGCAGGATATTGATGTGCCGGAGGTTGTGAAGGTCTGAACCTAAGAGACTTACATATTTCTTTTTAATGAGCCAGTGAGCCAGTTCTTCCTGTTTTTTCCCATAATAACCACACAGGGAAAGCAGGTTGAGCTGAAACAGGCAGTCCATACTGTGCAATTCATCATAAACAGTCTTGTGGGCACCGAAATATAGGTATCGTTCCGGGTGGGCGATGATAGGCTGATAGCCCTTAATCTGAAGTTGAAAAAGCTTTTCTTTAAGGTCCATCGGCTGACGGATAAAAGAGAATTCCACCAGCACCATATTTTTATAAATGGTAAGCAGGGGAATATTTTTTTCCAGTAGCTCATCCACGTGTTCATCGAGAAAATATTCTGCTGATCCCCTGAATTCGACCTGCATATCTGTTTCCGCAAGGCGCTCCCGTACAAGTCTTGCCCCATTTTCAATGATCTCGTGGGTATTTTTAAACATTTCCCATTGCACATGGGGCGTGGCAATGAATTTGCGATAACCCAAATCATACATCGCACGGATCATCACGATCGACGATTCCAGATCAGTCGATCCGTCGTCGATTCCCGGAATAAGATGATTATGCATATCAGCCTTCAGGCCTGAGAAATCAGCGGGTTCCTGTGATTTTTTTTTGAAAAGTCCGAACATAATTGTTGACTGTTAACCGTTGACCGTTGACAGATTCCCGTCAACTGCAACAGTAACTATATTTATTTATAAGGTGAATTATTAATGGAGGATTGAAATTCATTTTGATCTTGCAATAGAATACGGTCAATGGTCAACGGTCAACGGTCAACGATCAACTGTCAACGGTCAACGGTCAACGACTTCTCGTATTCCCCATACACCTCTTTAATCCCCTCTTCAAGAGAAATCCTGGCTTGCCATCCCAACCGATTCATTTTACTTACATCCATCAGTTTACGCGGCGTGCCGTCGGGCTTTGAAAGGTCCTTGCGGATTGAACCGGTATATCCCGTTATGTCCGCAATCAGCTGGGCTAGTTCCAGGATGCTTAGATCAGTGCCCACACCCACATTAACGAGACCGGCTTCATCATAATTTTCCATCAGGAAAATACAGGCATCGGCCACGTCATCCACGTGCAGGAATTCCCGCCTGGGTTCACCCGTGCCCCAGATGGTCACAAAAGGTTCCTTGTCGATTTTAGCTTCATGAAATTTACGGATCAGCGCAGGAAGCACATGGGAATTTTTCAGATCGTAATGATCGTTCGGACCGTAGAGGTTGGTCGGCATGGCCGAAATAAAATTGCATCCGTACTGCGCGCGGAATGCATCGCAGAGTTTAATACCCGCGATCTTCGCGATCGCATAGGGTTCATTGGTTTCTTCCAGCAGGCCCGTCAGCAGGTATTCTTCTTTCAGGGGTTGCGGAGCCAGTTTCGGATAAATGCAAGAGGATCCCAGAAAGAGTAATTTTTTTACAGCACTCTTCCAGGCAGCATGAATGATACTCGTTTCGATCATCAGGTTCTCGTACAAAAAATCCGCACGATACGTATCATTGGCCAGGATACCACCAACCTTTGCGGCAGCAAGAAAAACGTATTCTGGTTTTTCTTGCTCAAAAAAAACATGCACCGCTTCAGAATTACGAAGGTCAAGTTCTTTGGAACTGCTGAAGATCAGGTTTGTATATCCATCCCGATTCAGCTTCCTGGTAATGGCCGAACCCACCATGCCGTGATGTCCGGCGATATATATTTTAGATTGTTTGTTCATTTTTGTTTTCGTTGACCGATGACCGTTGACGGTATTAATTATTCAATTATAAATTGAATTTTCAATTTTTCAAATTTCCAAATTTGTCTATTCGTGTTGATTTCGAATCTCAAACCCTGATTCCTTCAGCAGTTTTTCCTTTCGGAAATGTTCCAGGTCCGCATGCACCATCTCCCTGACCAGTCCGGCCAGATCATATTTGGGTGCCCATCCCAATTTATTTCTGGCCTTGCTGGCATCACCGATCAGCAGGTCCACTTCGGTGGGACGAAAATATTTCGGATCCACAACGACGATCTTCTTGCCTTTCTGCACGTGATAATCCGGGTTTGCACAATGCACCACTTCTCCGTACTCTGCATCATCAGTACCGTTAAATGCAAGCTCAATCCCAATTTCAGCAAAAGCCATTTTCACAAAATCCCGCACGGTTGTTGTGATGCCTGTCGCAATCACAAAATCTTCCGGTTCTTCCTGCTGCAGGATCATCCACATGGCTTCCACGTAATCTTTTGCATGACCCCAGTCCCTGCGCGCATTTAGGTTTCCAAGAAAAAGTTTTTCCTGAAGTCCCAATCCGATTTTAGCAACTGCCCGGGTGATCTTACGGGTTACGAAAGTTTCACCGCGCAATGGGGATTCATGGTTGAACAGGATACCATTTGTCGCAAACATATTATAGGCTTCCCGGTAGTTCACGACAATCCAATAGGCATAGAGTTTGGCAACACCATAGGGTGAGCGCGGATAGAATGGCGTGGTCTCCGACTGCGGTACAGCCTGAACCAAACCATATAATTCGGAAGTGGAAGCCTGGTAGACCTTTGTTTTTTTAGTCAGTCCGAGCAGTCTGACGGCTTCCAGTATGCGCAAAGTGCCGATACCGTCGGCATTGGCAGTGTATTCGGGCGTCTCAAAACTCACATGCACATGGCTCATCGCACCCAGATTGTAAATCTCGTCGGGTTTTATTTCCTGAATGATGCGGATCAGGTTGGTACTGTCCGTCAGGTCGCCGTAATGCAAACGGAAATGGACATTCTTCTCATGCGGGTCCTGGTAGAGGTGATCAATACGGTCTGTGTTAAACAGAGAACTCCTCCTTTTGATCCCGTGCACCTGGTATCCTTTTTCCAGCAGGAGTTCGCTGAGATACGCGCCATCCTGGCCAGTAACGCCGGTAATCAATGCGACTTTCGACATATTAATTTATTTCTTGATGAATTGCGTGATCTTCCGCAAGGGCTTCAAATATAACGTAAAAAAATATGGCCTTAGGCCGTTGATACGCCAGGCTTCACGATCTTCACGATTCGCACGTATACGGTTGTTCACCGAAGCATTGCTCATACCACCCGTCCGCATTTTCACGATCACCTCAGGCAGATAAGCGACCGGCAGCTGATGTTTGACGAGAATACGCAACATCATTTCGTAATCGGCCGCCGAACGCAGGTGCGTATTAAAAAGTCCGACCTGATCATATACTGACCTCCTCACGAAAAATGTGGGATGAGGTGGCATCCATCCCCAATAAAAAGAGCGGGAATCGAATGCTCCCGATTTCCAGGTACGCGTTACCCGGGAACTATTCAGCGCATCCACATATTCAAGGTCTGCATAACAAGCCTGAATCCAGGGATCTTCGAAAACTTTTATAATTTTAGAAATCACATGCGCATCAACATACAAATCGTCCGAATTCAGTATGCCGACCAAATCGCCCGTTGCCGCGCGAATGCCTTTATTCATCGCATCATAGATACCTTCGTCCGTTTCTGATATCAGCGTGGCGGTATGGGGATACTGCTCTATTATTTGGAGCGTTTCATCCTGTGAGTGACCATCAACCACAATATGTTCGATATGTGGATGGTCTTGCTCTTCCACCGACTGCATGGTCTCTGCAACAGTCGTTGCACTATTAAATGTCGTGGTTATGATCGAAACACGCATGGGGTTGACCTATTACCCGGGTCTTCAATGGATGATCCTGTCCCTGACAAAACGAGCGGGATTTCCCGTATAGATTTTCATGGCCTCCAGTTCCCTGGTTGCAACTGAGTTCACTGTAAGAATGGAATGCGACCGGCAGACCACACCCGGACAAACAACAGCTTTACCACAGATCCAGACACCGTCTTCCAATTCAATTTTTTCATACCGCGGAGGAAAATTACTGATCGAATAATCGTGATTGCCGGTTGACAGGACAGCGCCTTGCGATAGGCATACATTATTTCCAATCACCACATTTTCGATATTGTCAATCCAGACCTCCTCGCCGATCCAGCAATAATTGCCGATGACCAACCGCCAGGGATTTTTAATTCTTACCAGCGGTTTGATCACCACACCAACACCTATTTTGCCACCAAACAATCGCAGTAGCGCTACTTTAAACCCGGAAGGAAAAGGGAAACGGCTGTAAATAATATAATAGTTTATCAGATACCAGACCAAAACCTTCCATCTTGGCCCCGCGCGATAATTGCCTGTCGAATATTCAGCGAGATTGGTTTGCATGTCTGTTTGATTTAAGGATTTGGATCCCGGCTTATATTTTCGTAATCACCATGAGCTCGTCTCCCGATAAATCGCCAACAACTGAATCCTGCTTTTGCAAGGGATGTATATCGCCCATGATCACCGGATTACTCGAAATATGATATGGATTACCCCGGAATACTTTTTTATAAAAATCAACATTCAGATAATTCGGGTGCACCTTGCCCCAGAACCTGTGAAAGGTTTCAGGATTTTTCATCCTGAAAGCAAGACTCCCATTCGGACAGAATGCAATGAAATAGCCACCATCCTTCAATAATGATTTGGCCAGCCGGATCATCGAAGCAATATCGGGATGATGTTCAATCACATGGGAAGAGAAAAAAATATGATTGTCCTTCCTTAA
This sequence comes from Puia sp., assembly GCA_041481385.1. Classification (GTDB taxonomy): domain Bacteria; phylum Bacteroidota; class Bacteroidia; order Chitinophagales; family Chitinophagaceae; genus Puia. The sequence continues at coordinate 1,061 of JBGPBW010000248.1, read as the reverse complement.
TAAATTTTCGTCCATGCAAATATCCACCCCCAGGTTCTGTATACCATAAGCAGCCCGCGACCTGGAAATCTCAAACCCCTGCACCTCATGCCCCGCCAATTTAAACTGATAGGATGAGTATCCCCAGTTCGAACCATAATCGATAATACGCAGAGACTGCTGAGCCGGAAATAATCTCGCAAATAATTCAAGATGTCTGTCCGCATTTTTACCATCCACACGAAAACCATCCTTTTTCAGGTCTTCCAATACCGCCGCATCCGGCAGATTAGTGGTAATCCTGTCTGATTCCTGGTATTCCGTCTGATAGAAATCAGCATTTTCCTCTTTTTTGTCCACAGGATACCTGAAGTACAAATGACAATCCTGGCATTCCATCAGCCGGGTCACGAAATATTTCCGGTCAATTTCAATACAGTCCTCACTCTGACAATAGGTGCATCGCACCCGCTGACTCGAAGCCAGGACCGAATCCAGGAGGTATTTTAGTTTTTGTTTTGGAGTGAGCATTTTTTCGTTGACCGTTAACCGTTAACCGTTAACCGTTGACCGGATTATGATTTTTGTTCCAAATATCTGATGAACCCGTTTAACATCTGAATATTTTTATCCAAAATTTTATTTAATCGTTCGTAATTTTCTTCGTCTATTATCTTTATCATTTGTGCTACGCTTAATAGTGTTTCCACTTCATAAGCCGATCCTCTTGAAACATGGAGGAACTGAATCGTGTCTTTCTTATAATTCCTACCCATCCCTTCAGCGATATTCGTAGCGATCGAAACTGCTGCTCTATTCGTCTGACTGATTAATCCATATTTCTCGTCAATTGGATATAATTTGGTCAAATTATATATCTCTCTGATCGTTTCCATGGATATAATCCATAGTTCAAGTTTTTTATAGTTTGTCATAGCAAATATTTTATGCTACAACCACTCGCATTAACCTAAGTTTGTTACCCCACTAATCACTCAACGGTCAACGGTCAACGGTCAACGGTCAACGGTCAACGGTCAACGGTCAACGGTCAACGGTCAACGGTTCACGGCACCTGTATC
>JBGPBW010000247.1:0-6994 GCA_041481385.1 Puia sp. | reverse complement strand
TTCAGCAATCGATTCAGTTCCTTGTAAAATTCAGGCTGTCCGACAATGATCGTATCGGTAGAAATACCAAAAACAGTCAGTAATTTTTTTACTTCAGGCGCATCAGCCGCATTGATCTTATGATAATTGGCGATGGGATCGCGCAGGGCAGCCGGCGTCCTGGATACTTTAGCCATGGATGTTTCCAGCTCGAAGACTGATTTGGCGGTCGCTGCTGCCTGCTCAGGTTTCTGACCCAGAAGGGTGAAGACTTTTGTGATATATGCGATATAGGTATTCCTGATATTTATTGAGTTGGAATCTTTATTGAAATAATAATCACGGCTGGGCAGTCCAAGTCCACCCTGGTCAAAATGGGCTGCGTTGATCAGGCTGTTCCTGTCGTCTGCATTCACATGAAAGAAAAAGAAAGGACTGTGGTTGACTGAATATTCTCTTGCGATTTCCTGTAGCAGTTCTGTTTTGTTTTTGATTGCGGAAATGCTGTCGAGTTCTGCTTTAACCGGCAGAAATCCCTTCTGCTCAATGCCTACCGAGTCCATAGCACTTACAAAAAGATCGCCGGTCTGCTGGGCAAGGGAACCTTTAGGTGCATCAGTAATACCGGAAAGAGAATCCAGGATTCTGTGCAGTCGGTTTGTTGTACTATCGCGAAGTGTGGTAAAAGCGCCCCAGGAGGATTGTGCAGGCGGAATGACTGTTGTTTTCAGCCAGCTGCCATTGGCAAACAGGTAAAAATTATTCTGAGGTTTCTCTGAACTATCCTGGGAAGCAATATCCAGGGGATCTTTTTGATTCAATGCGCTGTCAGAATTCTTCGAACTCTGGCAGCATGTGATAACGAGTGAAAAAGCTAACAATCCATATAGGCTGTATTTCATATTTAATTATTAATGGGCGTGAAAATAACAATAAATCAATCGCTTAGGTGCAGATTTTGATCAAAGGTCCCCTGGCGGATATATTTTTTTCATAAAAAGCGCATATTTAAACAAACGTTTAATTAACTTTGCGCCATGAAACCGAATTTATCAATCAAACAAAGCCAGTTACTGGATACTGCGGAGATGCTGTTTTCCAGAAAAGGATTTGATGGCACTTCCGTTCGCGACATTGCTGAATCGGCCGGCATCAATACGGCGATGATCTCCTATTATTTTGGTTCAAAGGAGAAACTGATGGAGGAGATTTTTGAGCGCAAAAGTTTGAATCTCAGGGAGAAAGTGGATACTCTTCTAAAAGACGACAATCTGGACCCTTTGCAGAAAATGTTCAGTCTGGTGGATGAATACGTAGAGGCGATCATGTCGCGAAAACGTTTTCATCGCATCCTGTTATGTGAGCAGATCATCAATCAGAATCCGACCATCATCCAGATGACAGAAAAAATGAAGGCAAGGAATTCAGAGTGCATGAACGACCTGATCCGTCTTGGTCAAAAGAAAGGCATGTTTAAGAAAAACATCGATATACTCATGCTGACCAATACCCTGATCGGTACAATTTCACATACAATGCTCAACATGGAATTTTATAAAAATTATCATCACCTGGAAGCCATGAAAGATGATGAGTTTGAACGTCTGTTGAAGAAGAAATTATCGGTTCAACTTAAAAACATTTATAAAGCGATTTTAACGCATGAATCTTAGAACCACTATCATGAATTGTAAAAGAATCATTCCGGTCTTTCTTATTGCTCCGTTTTTGCTTTTATCCGGTCATGGATATGGTCAGGACAGTGTCAGAAAAATTTCGTTGGAAGAAGCCATCGATCTCAGCATCAAGAATAACAAACCCCTTCGTGCGGCGCAGGCCCGTGTAGATCAGGCTGCTGCAGGCACCACCATTTCGAAACAGAATCAGTTGCCGGATCTGAAAGTGAGCGGTTCTTACATGCGCCTCACGCAACCCAATATCAATATGTATAAATCGGGTAACAGCGGAGGCACACCCAGTGAGCCCGTCAAAGTAGACCAGGTAGCCTATGGAAGCGTTAACCTCAGTCTGCCCGTCTATTCCGGTCTTAAAATTCAATACGGAATTCGTTCATCGGAATTCCTGGAGAAGGCCGCTGCACTGGATGCTGTGCAGGATAAGGATGCCGTTATCATGAATACGATTGATGCATTCAGCAATCTGTATAAAGCCCGGGCAAATCTCAGCGTGATTCGCGAAAATCTTGCACAATCGCAATCCCGGGATGCTGATTTTGCCAACCTTGAAAAAAACGGACTGCTTGCCCGTAATGATAAACTCAAGGCTTTGTTACAAACAGCCAATATTGAACTGACCCTGGCAGATGTGGAGAATAACCTCAAAGTGGCGATGGTCAACATGAATATCATGCTGGGCCTGCCCGAAGAAACAGTACTCATACCTGATTCATCCAGCCTTGTGGCACCAGGACCTGTAAAAAGTCTTCAGGAGTATGAACAGCTCGCTATGCAAAACCGTAAAGACATGCAGGCTATAGGCTACAGGAAAAAAGCTTCGGAGGTCGGAATCCAGCAAGCCAAAGCAGATTATTATCCTTCTCTCGCATTGACGAGCGGATATATTGCTGCTGATATCCCGAATTTTCTCACGATCACCAATGCATTTACTTTTGGAGTTGGTCTTTCTTATAATGTTTCATCATTGTGGAAAACGAACGCCCACGTTACACAGGCCAAAGCAAAACTGGCCGAAGTACAAGCGAATGAAGAAGATCTGTACGACCAGGTGAGGCGGCAGGTAAATCAGGCCTATGAAGCCCTGATGACGGCGAATAAAAAAATAGAAGTTACCGAAGTTTCCATTGAGCAGGGTAAGGAAAATTACAAGATCGTAAAAAACAAATACGACAACAGCCTCCTGACGGTGACCGACCTGTTGGATGCAAATGCATTGATGCTCCAGAGCCAGATCAGCTATGAACTTGCCAGGGCCGATGCAATCGTAGCGTATAATACGCTACTTGAAAGAGCGGGTATACTGGCAACATCCCGGAATATAAAATAATCAACCATTCATTTAATTACCAAGTTTTATGGCAACAGCAAACGAAAATGTCGAACAGGCCCCTAAAAAAAGAAGTAAGGTATTTCTGATCATACTCATTGCCCTGGTCGTTGCGGGGGTCTGGTTCGGAATTTCCAAATGGCATCATGCCCAGCTGCATTCAGAAACGGATGACGCACAGGTGGAAGCCAATATCAGTCCGATCATTCCCAGGATTTCCGGATACATCAGAGAAGTCAGGGTGAGCGATAACCAGGTCGTTAAAAGAGGGGATACCCTCCTGATCCTGGACGACCGCGATATGCGCATTAAACTGGAACAGGCCGAAGCTGCGATGGCTACGGCTCAAAGCAATCTGTTGTCAGCTAAAGCTTCCTCAGCAGCTGCCCAGTCCAATATCGGAACCAGTCAGAATGCAGGACTCGCTATAGATGCAGAGATTGAGAAAGCAAAAGTTACGGTATGGCAGACTGAGCAGGAATTTAACCGTTATGCAAACCTGATCAAGGATCATTCGGTGACCCAACAACAATATGAAGACAAACTCGCAGCGAAAGAATCTGCAGAGAAACAATTGCAGATTCTGCAGCAGCAAAGAAAACAGGCGGCCAGTCAGACTTTTGCCGTCAGTTCACAAAGCCAGGCCACATCCTCTCAGATCAGTATTGCGAACGCAACCATCCGCCAGCGGCAGGTGGACGTTGATGATGCGAGATTGAATTTATCATATACAGTAGTCACATCGCCGGCGGATGGGATGATTTCCAAAGTGAACGTGCAGGTTGGCCAGTTCATCAATGCAGGCCAGGCATTATTCAGCGTTGTGCTCGATCAGAATTTATGGGTCATTGCGAATTTTAAAGAAACACAATACAATAAAATCAGAATTGGTCAGAAGGTCGTAATCATAGCGGATGCGATACCGGGTCACAATTTTGAAGGTGTTGTTTCTTCTTTTTCGCCTGCTACCGGTGCCCGTTTTGCCTTGCTGCCACCGGATAACGCCAGTGGCAATTTTGTAAAAGTCGTGCAGCGTCTTCCCATTAAAATAGATTTCAATAACGGGCAGGATTCCCTGTTGAACCGACTGAAAGCGGGGATGAACGTAAATGTGGATGTTCATATTGGTAACTAGTTTTTAGAAAATCAGTTTTATGGCAAAAGCATTCTCTCAGGATTCTCTGGTTGAATACGGCTCCAGGCGTGTGATCATTACGATTACCGCGATCATCTGCACGCTGCTGGAAATTATCGACACGACGATTGTCAACGTGGCATTAAATGATATGCGTGGGAACCTGGGCGCAACTTTAACTGAAGTAGCCTGGGTAATTACAGCATACGCGATTGGAAACGTGATCATCATTCCGATGACCAGCTGGCTTTCGATCCAGTTTGGCCGGCGCAATTATTTCGCGACTTCCGTCATGATATTTACCATCTGTTCTTTTCTCTGCGGTAATGCAAACGGAATCTGGGAACTGGTTATATTTCGTTTCATGCAGGGTCTCGGAGGCGGAGCGCTGCTGGCGACTTCGCAGACCATCATCACTGAAGTATATCCGCCGGAAAAAAGAAGCATGGCGCAGGCTATTTACGGGCTGGGCGTCATTGTGGGCCCCACACTGGGTCCGCCACTGGGTGGTTATATTGTTGAGAATTTTTCGTGGCCCTATATATTTTATATCAATATTCCCATCGGAGTCATTGCAACCCTGCTCACACTGCAATTTGTACGCAATCCCAATTACGGTACCAAAAGTGCAGTCAGCGATATTGACTGGCTTGGCATTGCCCTGCTCGCTGCTTCAGTCGGTTCACTGCAATATGTACTGGAGAAAGGCCAGGATGATGACTGGTTTTCCAGTACGGCTATAGTTGTTCTGACCTGTACGGCATTCCTGGGTGCATTCTTTTTCATCTGGAGAGAAATGACGTTTCGAAATCCGATCGTGAATCTGCGCGTGCTCAAAAATGGGAATCTGCGCATTGGAACCGGACTCACTTTTTTGTTGGGATTTGGTTTATATGGTTCAACATTTATCATTCCGGTATATACTCAGAGTACACTGGGCTGGACGGCTTTTCAGTCTGGCATGCTGATGGTTCCCGCAGCGATCACCACAGCTTTTCTGATGCCGATCGTTGGAAAGATATTGAGTAAGGGTGTACCCCAACAGTTCCTGGTTTCTATGGGGATGCTCATTTTTGCCGTATTTTGTTTCTGGGGATATTTTATTTTGACCAACAATACACCGGAACAAAACTTTTTCTGGATGCTGGTCATGCGTGGATTGGGACTACCCTTGTTATTTATCCCCATCACGAGTCTTTCTTTAAGCACACTCAAAGGCGCTGAAATCGGCCAGGGTGTTGCTTTTACAGGCATGATGCGACAGGTGGGCGGGTCTTTCGGCGTCGCCCTGATCACGACATTTATGGCCACGCAGAATATGGTTCACCGCAGTATACTGGTTAGTAAACTGAGTGTGGATGATCCCGCCGTTACGGCCCGGGTGCATGCCATGCAACAGGGTTTTATGGCGAAGGGTATGCCGCCCAATGTTGCCCTGCAGTCTGCTTACAAAGCACTTGATTATGCGGTAACCGGCCAATCCATGGTACTATCTTATATGGATGTATTTTATTATCTGGGTTTATTATTCCTGATCGCCATTCCTTTCGTTTTATTTGTTAAAAGAAACAAACAAAAATTGGATTTGTCTGAAGCTATGCATTAGTGTTGCTGATTTAAATAAAAAAGTCCCGGATACCCGGGACTTTTTTTTATTGGTGGAAAAAATTATTGTTTTATAAATTTGGTGACCAGCGTTTTCCGGTTCGCTATATTCACCTGGATCGTGTACATACCGGTAGCGAGGCCACTTACATTCAGTGATTTTTCAAACAGGTCTGTCGACTTTTCTGCTTCACCGGACATAACAATTCTTCCACTGATATCATACACAATCATACGTACGGTCCCGCCCAGCGAACTGGTGATCCGGGTGGTAAGAACATCATGTGCAGGATTTGGAAATACGATCAGTTGGTTTAAGGAGGCAGAATTTTTATCTACTGAAATTTTTATGGTAGCAGTAGATGTGGCTCCCTGGTTATCAGTAACCGTCAGCTGGAATTGATAAAGTCCTTCCTGCAGATTGCTGATGTCAATTTCAGAGCCATTCAGGGAAGTGGCGGCTACCGTATTCGGTCCGCTGATTTGCTGCCAATCATAGGAGGTAATATTTCCATCAGGGTCATAAGAGGAAGACGCATTCAGAATGAAGGCACTCGCCGGCATATAAATCGTCGTATCGGATCCTGCGAGGGCAACAGGCGCCAGATTAATTTTATTTACTGCCGGATTTACCTGTATCGTAACCTCGTCTGTATTAGCAGCACCGTTATTGTCGGCTACTGTCAATTGGAAAACATAAGTACCCGCTATCAATCCGCTCACAGCGGGTGTAGCGGCATTGCTGTTCACGATAGCAGCTGTTGAAGGACCTGAAACCTGTGTCCAGCCAAAGTAATCGATTGTTCCGTCGGGATCGAACGAACTTGTCCCGTCCAGCATGACACTATTCGTCGGAGCGGTAATCACCTGGTTGACTCCGGCGTTTGCAATGGGTGCCTGGTTTGGCAGGGTAGGTTCCGGAAGAACAGTTACAGATACATCATCGGTGCTCACGGCACCATTGTTATCGGTCACGGTCAACCGAAATAAATAGATACCAGTCGTCAGTCCGGATACGGCGGGACTCGCGGTATTTCCGTTGCTGATGGTAACTGCACCCTTGCCTGAAACCAGGATCCAGCTGTATGCCGTAATATTTCCATCCGGATCATAGGATCCTGTTCCGTCCAGGTTTACAGTACTTATAGGCGACGTTGTGGTTTGATCAGGCCCCGCATCGGCAACTGGTAAAATATTTGGAGGTGCCACCACGGTAATTTTCACTTGTCCATTACCGGTAGCCCCGTTATT
>JBGPBW010000246.1:0-7001 GCA_041481385.1 Puia sp. | reverse complement strand
ATGGCCTTCCAGTTCTTCTGCTTCACATTTCTGATGGAAAGTATCCAGATCCACTGATTGAAAATGCGCCTCGGTTCCATCACTCAGCAGGGCTTTTATTTCCCGGATATGTTCCCTTGTGCTACCGTAGACGACAGAATTAGAGCCACAGGAATTATTACCGACCATGCCGCCCATCATGGCGCGGTTAGCTGTGGACGTTTCAGGACCGAATAGCAATCCGTGTGGTTTCAAAAAAAGATTCAATTCGTCGCGAATCACACCGGGCTGCACACGCACCCAGTTTTCTTCTTTATTGAATTCAATAATTTTTGTAAAATATTTTGAAACATCCACGACGATACCCTTACCCACAACCTGACCGGCCAGGGAGGTTCCTGCTGTGCGGGGAATCAGGGAAGTCTGGTTTTTGCGGGCAAATCCAATAAGTTTTTTCAGGTCTGTTTCAGACCTGGGTATTGCCACTGCGAGGGGCATCTCCCGATAAGCCGAGGCATCGGTTGCGTACAGGATGCGGGTTGTTTCGTCTGTAAATAAATCTCCTTCAAGTTCTGCAGATAAACGATTCAGCTGTTGCGTCATGTGGAAAAATGGAATGCAAATTTATGAAACTTGGGCCATTGTTAGTTGGCAGTTGGCAGTTGGCGGTTGGCGGTTGGCGGTTGACCGTAAGCCTTAGGCTTTAGGCGTTAAGCGTTAAGCGTTTTCCATGCTGCTTTATTCCGTATTTTCATATGCTTATATGGAAATCTCTACTTTATGTTCAGTTTAAAAAATAAAACGGCCATCATTACGGGTGGCGGTAGCGGAATCGGGAAATCAATCTGTCTGTTATTTGCGCAGCAGGGTGCACGGGTATTTATCCTGGACCTGGATGAAAAAGGATCAGCGGATACAGTGAAGCAGATAAAGAAAAATGGAGGGAAGGCTGAACATCTTCTATGTTCTGTCGATCAGGAAACTGATGTGCAACAAGCTGTTGAAATCATTCTTCGAAGCGGCATTCCCGATATCCTAGTGAACAATGCCGGGATTTCACATATCGGTAATGTGGAAACAACAGCTACGGCAGATTTTGAGAAACTATTTTCGGTTAACGTAAAAGGAGTTTTCCATCTGGTGAAAACCTGTATTCCTTATATGAAAGCCAGGGGAGGCGTTATTCTCAACATGGCATCCATTGCTGCCCTGGTGGGTTTATCTGATCGTTTTGCCTATAGCATGACCAAGGGTGCCGTATCGGCTATGACGCTCTCGATCGCAAAAGATTATATCCGTTATAATATCCGGTGCAATTCCATTTCACCGGCAAGGGTGCACACTCCCTTTGTAGATGGATTCATAGCAAAAAACTATCCCGGACACGAGGAAGAAATGTTTAAGAAATTATCAGCGGGACAACCAATTGGAAGGATGGCCAAACCGGAAGAAATTGCTGCACTCGCATTGTATCTGTGTTCAGACGAAGCGTCTTTTATTACAGGAACTGATTATCCGATTGATGGAGGATTTGTCAGGCTAAATAGTTAATTATCTCCTGGGTCGATAGCCACCACCGCTGTTATTATCCCGGCTGTCCCGTGGTTTTTCTTCCGCCTCCCGCACAACCAGTTCCTTACCACCGCGTAACCGCGCACCATTCAGCGCATCAATGGCTTCTTTCGCTTCCAGTGCAGCACTCATTTCGAGGAACCCAAAGCCCCTGCTTTTACGGGTTTCACGATCGATGGCCACCTTAGCTGAGACCACTTCGCCATAGAGTTCAAACATTTCTTTCAGATCTGTATCATCAAAATCATATGGGAGACCGGCAACAAAAAGTTTCATGTTGATCTAATAAGGCCCAAATCTAGTTTATTCCATCAGGAACTAAGCGCTTTTTTTCCGAAAATCGGCTTCGCCGGTTTTCCTTCGGACCCTTTCACCGGATACCCGGGGTCAAGTAATCCAGGCTGTCTCCCCTGAAATCATGCATCCGATAGATCACGAAATTCCGGACCCGGATCCCGCTCCTGAATTGCGGAATCAGAAGGGAATCTTCCGTAAAGGCAAAATCCCTGCGCAGCGAAGGATCGGGAGGGCCATAATAATTACTCGGATAAATAAAATAAGCATCCGACCCCCGAACAAATCGGGGACGCCGCTGATTCAGCCAGGCAAAATGATGTATATTATTTAGCGGACCGAAAACGAGCAGGTTGTGATGAAAGGGTTTGCAGAGGTAATGATCCAGATGCCCGGCCGGAAACCAGTAGTCGGACAGGATGATGGAGCCGGGTTTCATTTTTCCCGATTCAAGGTCGTCAAGATAAATCGATTCAAATTGAGGGGTGAAGGATCTCCAGCCCGTCATGTCCAGTGTCGGATCTCCGGTTCCCAGTTTCTTATCCTGACTGCTGCCGATTCGAAAAGGCAAAAACCGAATGCTGAGAACGCCCAGAACCAGAACGGATCCAAATACCCAGGTTGCTGTTTTCAACCACCTGACCGTATAATCCGTGGCCGATTGTTCATCCAGACGCAGGGCAGCCAACAGCATCAGGGAAAGATAGGCGGGCCCGGACCAATGCGGAAGTGTATCATTAAAAAGCGATACCCACAACAACACAGTAATTAAAGGAAGACTTAGCCAGAGTAATAATGGAGAACAGTCCGGAAGCTGAATGTATTTTAATTTGACCAGGGCAGTCAGACTAACGACATAAAGGACAAAATTCACAGGATTACTGTAAAATACGGAACCCAGAACCTGTTGCAGTATGTGATCCATATCCGGTTTGCCCCAAAACCTGATTCGTCCTCCGTGATAATGATAAGTGATGAAGTGATTTTCGAAGTTCCACCAGTATATCGGAAATATGATCACAAGGCAGAGCGCCACGGATAACCAGAGTGGGGGCGACTTTAGTAATTCTCTTCGGTGAAACAGGATATACCCGCCAAATCCAATCCACAAAAAAACTCCCTGAGCCTTACTCATAATGCAGAGCCCTGTACAAATGCCCAATAAAATAAATGAAAGGGTAAATGACTTTTCGTTTTGTTTTTCTTGCAGAATTCGGATCATTAAATACATGCTCAAAAGCCAGAACAGCACATGAGGTGAATCCGGAAGAATAAAGGTTCCCGCAATGATTGACGTATATAAAGAGGTATTATACAAAATAGCAGCAATCCAGCCTGTGCGCTGATTCTGCAGCAGCGCACCGGTTTTAAAAATCAGCCATGTTCCTGCTGCAGCGCAGATCACGGGGCCGAGGCGGATAAAAAATTCGTGATGAAAAAAAAGATTGAAGGTGGAAATCCGGATCAGCAGGGCCACCAATGGCGGATGGTCAAAATAATTCCATTGAAGTTGAAGGGCATAAGCCTGATAATATACCTCATCATTACCCAGCTCCAGTGAGGCCGCGACGACCATACGAAGCAGGGTAGCTATAATAATAAGTAACCCGGTTTTTTTACTGTAATTCAAAAGGGGGCAGTTACTGCAAGTTAGTGGATTGCGGTTCTATTTCTTTTTTCGACAGTTTCCTTTCAAATTTTGTGTGGGGAAGAATCGTATAAACGGCGATAGAAGTCAACACCCCGGTCAGTAACCCTCCAAGTACATCAACCGGGAAATGCTGGGAAAGGTAGATTCTTGAAAATCCGGTGAGTGCCGCAATCGTGAAAAATAAAATAGCGGACCGGCTTCCCTGAAAATAAAAGGAAAGTAGTGTGGTAAGCGCAAAAATGGTGGCCGTATGTCCGGAAGGGAAACTTGCATATCCGGTTTTGGTAATACCATATATCCAATGAATGTCATAGGGTCTGAAAAACAACAGTGGTCTTGGACTATGCACCATGTGTTTGAATAGCTGAACTATAAGTCCGGAAACCAGAAAACTGACTCCTGTTTGTATTGACCAGCCAATTTTTTTCCTCAACATCATGATCAACATAAGGCCTATTACAAACAATCCGTTTCCCAGGTCGGTAAATAAAGCAAAAAAAACGTCCAGTGTCTTTGAATGGAAACGATTAATGAGCAGGAAGCCGTCCGATTTATTTAAAAATATACAATAAATGGATAACAGGAATGCGAAGCTCAGGCAGTAAATCAGGTAAACCATATTCCGGTTTACAGTTTCCGAAAGGTTCTTCATGATAGGGTTGGTCAGGTGTATATCAAAGGTAAAAATGACTTTCCCTAATTCGGTTAAGCCCTGGTTAATTCAGGGTTAACAGATTGTTTCGGAGACATGATTTTTCCCTTCGTATTTTTACTGCATGAGAGTGTGTGCTTCACTGTTATTACTGCTGTTGACCTGGGCATGTGTTGCACATGGTCAGTTTAGGACCGATTCACTATTGGGAAATATACTCCGGTCAGATACCAGTTCCGTTTTGCAAAAGATGATGGGTAACCCGGAAAAATACCGGATCCAGATCATATATACACAAATTGATCGCGATGCTTCCAACCGACCCTCGTTTAAAAATTATTATTTCCGTGTAAACCGTGACTTTTACTTTTATCCTGCTTCAACAGTCAAGTTGCCTCTGGCCATGCTCTCACTTGAAAAACTAAACCGTTTGGGTGTGAAGGGCGTAAATAAATTGACAAGGATGGCATTCGACAGCAGCTATTCGGGCCAGTTGCCTCTGTTAAAAGATAGTACTTCGGAATCCGGATATCCCTCCATCGCGCAATTTATACGCAAGGCATTTCTCATCAGCGACAATGATGCTTATAACCGCATGTATGAATTTGTGGGACAGGAAGCGCTGAACCGGCGACTTTTCGCTTTGGGATATCCCGAAATGCGGATTGTTCGTCAGTTCATGCCTTTAAACGAATCAGAAAACCGGCACACCAACGCCATACGTTTTCTCGATGACCAGGGAAAACTCCTGTATATGCAACCTCCTGCTTTTAACCGCGATTCCTTTCATTTTTCTCCGGAAGCGAAACTGGGTATCGGTTATCTGAATGCCCATGACAGTTTGATACAGGGACCGATGGATTTCACACGGCATAACAGGATTCCGCTGGAAGACTTGCAACAATTATTACAATCAGCAGTTTTCCCGCTCTCCGTACCGGAGTCAAAACGGTTTCATCTCAGCGCAGATGATTATTCCTTTTTATACCTGTACCTGTCACAATACATTTCGGAGACACCGTTTCCCAAATACGACACGGTGAAATTTGTTGACAGCTATGTGAAATTTTTCTTTCTGGATACCGGCAGAAGGATGCCGGATCACATACGCGTCTTCAATAAGGTCGGGTTTGCATATGGATTCCTGACTGATGTTTCTTATATCGTGGATTTCTCCAATCGCATCGAATTCATGCTCACAGCTACGGTGTATACCAATGAGGATGGTATATTGAATGATAATACATATGAATATGAGACCATGGGCCTTCCCTTTCTCTACCGTGTCGGACAGGACATCTATCAGTACGACCTGCACAGACAAAGAAAATACCAACCTGATTTAAAACAATTCCACCTGGTCTATGAGCACCGCGATCCCGCGGACACGAGGCCGTCGATAAAGGAGGTAGATAATTAATTTCTAAACGAAAAAGCCCCGGATAACCAGGGCTTTTTCGTTTAAAAGGGGGTCGATTATAAAGAGGTGACTACAAGTGTTTCAGATACTTTGTTTTTAACTGAGAACTTGCGTTCAACCTGCTCAGTTGACGTACGGATCACAAATGTGGGGTGCATTTCAGAATCTTCCTTGGTGATGCGGATATTCCGGGCAAAATGAAGATCGGTGAATGACTGTTGATATACAACGTCGCCGGCATCATTTTTAATGATCAGCCAGAATTTTTCTCCGCTTTTATTTTCGAATTCCAGGTGGAATACCAGGTTGTTGTCTGAAGCGCCCAAAAAGTTTACCGTTACGTTCTTTTCATTGGGACTGATGATTCTCTCAATAATCGGAGCTGCCTGCAATTTGGCGGTACCCAGCGATAATAGGGCAGCTGCTGCAAGTACCGATGCTGTTTTCTTAAAATTGAAATTTGCGATGACTGGTTTCATAATGTGACGATTTTGATAGTGAAAAATAGATGTCTAAAAATTTACATGGCAGGAATCATCAGAAATTATGGCAGTGTATCCGTGCAAACGTGAAGTGAGGCAATCAGTTTGGAAACGGTCCGGATGGATATGTTATTGCCCGATTCCAGAACAAATATAGTTGGCTAAACGCAGGGATGAAACTAAAATATAGGTTGGTTTTATTATGGCGACCCGGTTTATAAAATGTTAAAACCCTTGACAGGCAAGGGTTTTAATGAATTTGGGTTATGATGACCAAACTCCGTTTATGAAGAACATATTACCAAATTTTCACACGCAAACTATCGGGTCTGTACATGGAATCTGTTGGCTGAACCTGGAATGCCGCATAAAATGCAGGCATATTTGAAACCGGACCATTCACGCGCCACATTGGAGCTGAATGTTCATTCGTCAGCGTAAGTGTGATGAGTCTCTCTTTGCGCGTTTTCATTTTCCATACCTGTGCATGGGCAAGAAAGAAACGCTGATCGGGAGTAAAGCCGTCTATTTTTTCATCGCCCTTACCCTGCGCGGTTTTCTTAAATGCGGCATAAGAAATAGAAAGACCTCCATTGTCCGCTATATTTTCTCCTTCGGTCAGTTCCCCATTCAGGTGAAATGTATCTACAGCTACATACCCGTTATACTGGTTTATAATATTCATGGCCCGCATCTTGAATCGTTTGGCATCTTCAGCCGACCACCAGTCTTTCAGGTTGCCATCCGCATCGTACTGACGACCCTGATCGTCAAATCCGTGCGTAATCTCATGTCCGATAACGAGGCCAATGCCACCATAATTCACTGCATCATCACCATTTGAGAAATAAAATGGCGGCTGCAGGATGCCTGCCGGGAAATTGATATTATTCTGCGTTGGATCATAATAAGCATTGATGGTCGGCGGCGTCATCTGCCATTCAGCTCTGT
>JBGPBW010000245.1:0-7127 GCA_041481385.1 Puia sp. | reverse complement strand
TATCATTCTCCACCTAACGACTTAATCTTTCACCATCTTGGAAAAATCTCCGTAAAGTCCCTCAAATTCAATTTTACCATCTTTATTGAACGTATCGAATTGCACCAGGTCGATGGACACCAAATCACCCGTTTTCTTTGATTTACCCGTCCAGGTCCACCAGGATTGAACAACCTTGGTGTCTTTATCTTTGTAAGCCAGGTAATCGGGATAACCCACAGTTTTCAGTTTAATATCGGTATAGTAGTCAAAATCGGAGGTCCACATTTTAAGTGCTTCGGCAATGCCGACCGGTTTAGCCATACCACTGACCCAGAACCGGGCAGTGTCAGCAAAAATGGCCTTATTAGTTGGAACATCTTTAGCCAGGTAAGCAGCCACCGATTTGTTGACGACTTCAATGTAGGGATGCTTGATGTAAATCACTCCGTTTTTTTCTTCCTGCGAAAAGCCAGTCAGAACAACCAGAAATAACCCGGCTGTTAAAAAGATCTTCTTCATGTGTTGTTGTTTTTTAGGTGAGGTTTAAAGATAGGGAATACCTTCTTCCGGTTCTATTTATCTTCCGTTTCGGTTAAAAGCTGCAATTCTGGTAATTTTGCATTTAATAATCGAAACCATATGCAACTTACAGCCAAACTTATCCAACTCCTGCCCCTTCAGACCGGAACCGGTAAAAACGGACAATGGAAAAAACAGGATATCATTGTTGAAACCGATGCGACGTATCCCAAAAAAATCTGTGTTTCGATCTGGGGTGACAAGATAGATGCAGGTCAATTACAACCAGGCAATTCGCTAAAAATTGATTTCGATGTGGAAAGCCGAGAATTCAATGGCAGGTGGTATACCGATGTTAAAGCATGGAAAATTGAAATAGCCGGCAGTGCCTCCGCATCGCAGGAAAAAGTTACCGGTAATATTGGTCCTGAAAATTCCAATAATGACGATGACCTCCCATTTTAACCCCGTTGTTTATCTTTTATCCGGAACAAACTGACCGGCTTCCACATCTTCAATGAAAAATGATCTGGCAATCGATATTTTACTCGAGAACCTGATTAAATCAGGTAAGTCACCCGGACTTCAGTACATGGCTGTCATGGGTGATGAAATCATTTATCAAAAGAACGTCGGTATAGCAGAATTTGAAACCGTCAAACCCATTAGGCCGGATTCTTTTTTCAATGCCTGTTCGGTAACAAAAACTTTCACATCATTGGGTATACTGCAACTGGCGGAAGCCGGGAAGATCAATTTATCCGACAATGCATCAGACCATTTGGATGATCTTCCATTCAATGCAAAAATCCAAATTTCCCAATTGCTTTCCCATACTTCCGGCTTGGCTAATCCAATCCCGCTGCGATGGGCCCACCTGCAGGAAGAAGAGAATAATTTCGATTCGGACGCTTTCATACGCGAGGTACTGCAACAACATGCCCGACTGAAATATGAACCTGGCCAAAAATTTTCTTACAGCAATTTGAACTACCTGCCCCTGGGTCAGATCATTGAAAAAGTTTCAGGTTTGCCTTACCGGGATTATATCCGGCAAAATATTATATCCAAACTGGATCTGGCAGGCAGACCTATGGATTTTCTTGTCAGGGATGATACCTATTATGCGCGGGGTTATCAAAAGCGGTTTACGCTAATCAACGGGATTTTGGGATTCTTTATTGATAAAAAGAAATTCACAACAAAATCATCGAATCCTCACTGGGTCAAATTCAATAAATATTATGTCAGTGGCCGGGCCTATGGTGGCTTGATCGCTAATGCTTATTCCCTGGGAACATTTATCCAGACACTATTCAAACCGCATTCAGTATTGTTATCTGATGAATGGAAGAACATATTGCTCACCAAACAAAAAGTACAAAGCGGAAAGGAAGTGGATATGACGCTGGGTTGGTTCACGGGTAAACTGGACGGCCTCGATTACTTCGCGCATGCCGGAGCGGGCGGGGGATATTATTGTGAAATGCGGATGTACCCATCCAGGAATCTGGTTACTGCCATAATGTTTAACCGTTCGGGCATACGGGATGAACGATTCCTGGATTATCCGGACCGTTTTACCATTTTTTAACGCGGCCGGAGTCACGTGTTTCCTTTAACCGGCCGCCTTGAAATATTCCCGGATTGGCATGAATTTTATGCAACTTTATCCTCTCTTACCGGTCTGATCAATAACGTGAACGATACCATTGGAAATAATCCGAAAGACAAACACCTGGTTGATCGGGTTTTGCGTGGGGATACCCGGGCTTTTGCCATTATAATAAAAAACACGGAAAATCTGGTTGTCCAGATCGTATTCAAAATGGTTCCTGTTGTTGAAGACCGAAAGGATCTGGCCCAGGATATATACCTGAAAACATTTAACAGCCTGGGTGGATTCAAGTTCCAATCGAAATTATCCACCTGGATCGCCAGGATTGCCTACAATACCTGTCTCTCCTGGATTGAAAAGAAAAAGCCATTACTTCCAGGTAATCTTCACGACATGAACGCTTGGAAAAATCATTCGACGGAAAACCTGGATCATTATGCTACAGTCAGCAATGAATCGGAAAGCCAGGTTTTTCAGAAAGAGGCTAGAGCCATACTCCGCAAAGAAATAGACAAACTGCCGGTCATTTACCAAACCCTGATCACATTGTTCCATCATGAATCCTTGAGTTATGAAGAATTGATGCAGATAACCGGATTACCGGAGGGTACCGTGAAGAGTCATCTGTTCCGTGCCCGAAAAATGCTAAAAGAAAATCTTTTATTACAATATAAAAAGGAGGCATTATGACGAACAGCCATCCCAAAGAAAAGGAAATACAGGAATATGTTTTGGACGGGTATTCCTGTTCAGCAGACCTGATCGGTCATATCGAATCCTGTGATGTGTGCAGGGAAGAGGTAAGGGCCTATTCGATTTTGTTCACTGAACTAAAACATGAACCCGCTCCATCATTTGCATTTGATGTATCCCGATTGGTGATTCCCTTATTACCGGCTCCGGAACCGATGATGAGGACGGACCGTTTCATATTTGGGTTCCTGGTTTTTTTCGCCTGTTTATGTATCGGCGTTCCTGTTTATGTATTCTGGCAGAATATCCTATACCTGTTTAATGATATCCCGGTTTATTTCATCTATGCGATTGTTGGCAGTACAAGTTTTATCCTGCTGGCCAGAATCTTCGCAATGATTAAAAAATATCAAAGCCAGATGCGCATTTTAAATTTTAATTATACGGGATGAAACAAAAATTACAGATGCCGGTCAAATAAACAATCATCGCCAAATTTAAAATATGAAAAAAATATCCATCACCGCCCTTATTAGTTTTATCGCCTTTGGCGCGCAGGCGCAGGAAAATTTTAATCCATTTAAAGACAGGGATTTTCTTTTTGATGCCCTGCATATCTGTACGATGCTGATTGCTATTTACCTGATCTCCTCTTTTATCCTGCAAGCTATAAAAGCGGCTATGACAGCCCGAATTAAAAACAGGATTCTGGATAAGGGAGCGGAAGAAAATATCGTCCAGGAACTCTTGCGCCCTGAAAAAAAGGATAACAAGAAAGAAATCCTGCAGTGGTTTTTTATGCTTGTGGCCGTTGGCATAGGTCTCCTGCTGATCAAAATCATCATGCCCTTTGGCATTCATTCTCTGGCTATTCTGGCCCTGAGTATTGCCGCAGGATTTGGAGGGTATTACTATTTTTCAAGACAGACAGATAAAGAATAAAAACTGCTGTGATCAACTAAAATCAAACTGATGAAACTGTTCTTTTTTCTAGTTGCTTTTTGCCTGGTGAGCTTTCGCTTTTACATGGCCTGGTCCGGAAAGGACGAGGAAAGAAGAGGAGTCTCTGTGAGTGATATGGTAGTTAAGTCCGATGGTTTCTATTTACAAATAAAATACTCAGGAAAATTTCAGCTATCTGAAGATGAAACGGGTTTTAAAAGCATTTCACCCGGCGGTTATTTCAAGTATCGCAAAAATGATATTAAAGTAGCGGCTGAAAGCAATGTGCGCGGTGGAATCGACTATTCCATTTACGACGGGAAAAACTATCTACCCGCTGATGGTGAAGGGAAGGTATTGGTGGCAGAGGCCATAAAAGAAATGATCGCCTGGGGTTTTGACGCCGAAGCAAGAATGGAACGTGTTTATCAAAAAGGAGGGCCCGGTGCTTTATTGGCTGCAGTAGATAGTATAAAAACGGATAACGTAAAAATTATTTATTTAAACCGGCTGTTTGCAATCGATTCGTTATTACCTGAACTCCTGCCCATCATCATGAAAAAAGTAGGATCCATGGGTTCTGATCAGGACAAAATAAGATTTTTAACCAGGATAAATCCTGAACGACTCAGAAATGGCCAAATCGATTCAGCATATTTTGCAGTTGTGGAGGGGATCGGGTCTGATATGGAAAAAGTAAATGCACTTCAGTATTTGATAAACCAGGATTCGGTTTCGAATGCAGTCGCTTATAAAATATTGGTAATTGGCAGTAAGCTGGGCTCTGATATGGATAAGGCAAATGTTTTCAATAAAATGATTGACAAAAACCTGCTCCGGGATTCCCTAACCGATAGCCTGATGCAATTTGTTTCCGCTATGGGCTCCGATATGGATAAAATAAATATATACGACAGGCTGATCAAAGAGAAAGATCTATCAGAAAGTCAATGGATCACACTGGTAAATAAAATTGCGGCATTGGGTTCCGATATGGATAAAAGTAATATGTTGGTAGAGGTAGCAAAGAAAATGCCTAAGACAGAAATGGTCAGGGCGGTGTATATGAAAGTGGCCAAAACCATTGGCAATGATGCGGATTATGGGAAAGTGATCCGAGCACTGAACTGATCAATCCACGCCGAAGGTGAAAACCGTGTAAGAAGCATCCCTGCCGCCCCCATTCACCATCATCGTATTTATAAACCCATATTCTCCCGGTACCAGCCTGGATGCGGGCATCATGATGTAATCTTCCGACCCCGATTTCATAATGTTGAAATTGACTTCGCTTGCTGTATGCTTTGATTTCCCCCCGGAGAACATGCCACCCTGGCTGCTGACGATCGCTTCCCGGTTTCCGTTCTTCGAATCGAATTTATACAATTTGACCATCATAGAAGGATCCATCATGGCCATATTCATTTTTACTTTAAACTGTAATGAATCCCCTGAGCGAATCCGGACATTGGATTTTGCTCCGTCCATATAAAAACCTCCTTCACTACCGCCGTAACCCAATCCTTTTGTTTTGGATTCCAGGCGGGCTAAGTTCTGTTCCAGGGAGATTAGCGTGTCAGGCTGCGAATAATATATATGGTTTAAAAATACAGGGCTTGAAGCGTTATGACTGGTTTGTCCCTGCATTCTTGATGCAAAACCGAGAAGGATGAGCAAGAGGATAAGGTTAATGACTAATGGTTTCATATAAAAATATTTTATAGTTCAACCGGGGTAACCGACATCCAAGCTAATTATTCCCTTCATGTAAATAAATATAACAAAAGTTAGGTGCGAGAGGTATTAAAAATTATTTATTACCAAAAGCCTTGTTAATGGCTTCGGTCCGGTTTTGTACATGAAGCTTCTCGTAAATGCGATGGATGTGCTGACGCACGGTACCGGTGCTGATATTAAGCCGGTCAGAGATTTCCTTGTATAATAATCCCTTTGAAAGTAATTGCAGGATTTCACTTTCGCGTACGGACAAAATATTTCTATTTTCGATCGACTCTCCTGTATGCATTCTCTCGATCACTTTTCGCGCTATCTGGGTGCTCATGGGAGCGCCCCCTTCGTGCAATTCTATAAGTAAATCGGTAATTTTTGACATGGGTGTTTTTTTCAGTAAATACCCATTAGCACCTGCTTCCAGGGCTTCAAATACTTTTTCGTCATCTTCGTAAATGGTGAACATGATAAATTGCGAATGCGGACAAAGTTTTTTTACTTTTCGAAGGCAGTCAATGCCGCTCATGCCCGGCAGGTTGATGTCCATGATTACAATATCTGCATCCCGGGCCGGAAGTGATTCCAGTGCGGATTCAGCATCGGGGTATGCCGATAACAACTCAAACCGGTCATCCAGAGTCAGCAGGCTGATCATACCTTCACGTACTTCTTTGCCATCTTCTACGAGGCAGACTCTGATGGGTTGCATGCTATAAATTTACCGGTGATGCAAAAGATCAGCAATATAACTTTAGTTATACAGGCAGGGGAATGCCCATCACGATCATTACGCCTGAAACGCTGTATATTTCAAAACTACCCCCCATCGACTCTATCCTCCTGCGCATGTTCTTTAAACCATTGCCTTGTTTTTCTTTTGTGGTATTCATCAAATCAAATCCTTTTCCATTATCGCTGATGGTTACAGACAGTCCTGCATTCACATGGAAATCCATTTTTACCTCGCTGGCTCCTGAATGTTTTACCACATTGTGAAGACTTTCCTTAATTGTCAGAAAAACATGTCTCCGGATCTCCCCGCTTACAAAAACCGCTGGAATATCATCCGGCTGTATGATTTCGCATTGAAGCCCGCTCTCTTCACAATACTCTTTAGCATATGAACGGATATACACCAGCAGGTCGCCCAGCGAATCATTTTTTTCGTTCATGGCCCAAACAATCTCATTCATTTTGTCAACCAATGCTGAAGAGTGGCCCATGATTTTGTCAATATCATGTTTTGTAACATCGCTAAAACTATTTCGTCTTACTTTTTCCGACAGGAAGCGGATGGAAGAAAGTCCGGCTCCCAGGTCGTCGTGCATATCCGTGGCGATCCTTGTCCTTTCCTTTTCGATGGCCTGTTGTCTTTCGAATGCACGCTGTTGCTTTCGTATCTTAATAAGTAAATAAGATCGGATCAGCCACCACACCAGGAGGGCAAGAATGCATGCCATCAAACCCTTAAAAACAGCTGTTTGCCAAAACGCTTTTTTAATTTTAATGGCCAATATTTTCATATAGGGGCTGATTTCTCCTTTTGCATCCCGGGTTCGCAGTTGAAATGTATAATTCCCTGGTGGTATTTTACTATACCGGGTATATCGGGAGCTCCCGCCTTCTATCCAATTCTCGTCGT
>JBGPBW010000244.1:0-7162 GCA_041481385.1 Puia sp. | reverse complement strand
GACAGTTGACAGTTGACAGTTGACAGTTGACAGTGAAGAATTGTGCGATGCAAGGTACAAATGCATTTAAATTTCCATACTCCCATACTCCCATACTCCCATACTCCCATACTCTCATACTTACTTTAGTACTGTGTTTTTTGCCAGCTCCGCCGGATTTTTCAGGAAAGCCTGTTTGCATTCATCGGAACAAAAGCCATACACTTTGCCATTATAATGAACTGTGTCTTCAATGCCTGCAGTAACGGGCATGCCACAGTTGGGATCTTTTTTATTATCAACCATGGAAGCGGTGAATTTTTTCTTTGCTGAATCTTTCTGTTGCATCCCCGCCGGTGCGTTTGTGATTTCCGGTTGCTGATTGCAGGAATAAGCAAATGTGCAGAATGCAGCCGTGAGGATTAAACTAACAATCAGCTTGGATTTTGCGGTCTGTGACCTTGTTTTTTTCATTAAAGAGTTTGAAAATTCCGGACGTTTATTTAGGGTTTAAAATTACGTCTTAAAAAACGGATTGGTTCCTCTTTGTCTCCCCTTTGCCCCCCGGATTCCGGGGCCCAATGAGGATCCAAAGAGGACCCAATGAGGAGGATCGGGGTATTTCCTGGGAGAAAATGCGGTTCGGCAACCGTCAACCGTCAGCCGTCAACCCGCCTGCGCTAACGCTTCGGCGGGAGAGGCCATCAACCCGTCTTCGCCGCCTCCCACCCGATGATTGCCGATTTCCTGTCGATACCCCAATGATATCCGCCTGGCTGACCAGAGGATGTAATCACCCGGTGACAGGGGATGAGGTAGGCAACCGGATTGGATCCGATGGCTGTGCCGACCGCGCGGGAAGCATTCGGGTCGCCGATTTCACCTGCGATATATGCATAGGATTTCAGAGAACCCAAAGGAATCTGCAGAAGTGCATTCCAGACTTTGATCTGGAAAGGAGTTCCCTTAAGATGCAATTTTATGCGGTTCAAGTCGGACCAGTCTTCACGGAACATCTTCAGTGCTTCCTGCTGAAGCAAATCAGTTTTTTGTTCCAGTTCAGCAGCTGGAAACCTGCTCAGAATCTCCGTTTCCGGGCTGACTGAAGGATCCGTCGAAAAAGAAAGATAGCAGATACCTTTGGTAGTGGACGCAATCAGGATATTTCCAAAAAGGGTTTCCGCATGACTATAATGAATATGCAGATT
The DNA here is from genome assembly GCA_041481385.1 of Puia sp. Taxonomy (GTDB): domain Bacteria; phylum Bacteroidota; class Bacteroidia; order Chitinophagales; family Chitinophagaceae; genus Puia. Next base: position 5,975 of record JBGPBW010000244.1, on the reverse strand, counting down.
TTTTCCGCCGTCCTTATACTCACCGGGGGTCATGCCTTCAATCTGAATAAAAAGGTCGTGAAGCCTGCTGGTGCCCGACAAGCCGGTTTCAAAACTCACGGTGGAAAGGGTTTCCTGTTCTGAAAGCAATTTCTTGGCATATTCGATGCTCGTGAACTGGAGAAATTTTTTTGGACTCACCCCCGCCCAATCCTTGAATAAACGCTGGAAATGAAATGGACTGAGGTGGATCTGACGGGCGATTTCGTCCAGATCGGGTTGCTCCCTGAAATGTTCGCGGATAAAGCGAATGGCCTGTTCGATGCGTTGATAATCCTGCATACCCAAAGGTAAAAGGAGGGCAGATCAAAGGCAACCCGGAAATTGCGGTCATTTAGTATAGCCGGGAAACGGTGTTGAAATCCTTGGAAATATCGGCCTTCATAAATCCGGTGGTGTCGACAAGCCGGTCCGGCATCTTTTGTTTCAAATTTACCTTGAACTCACAAGTATATACCTTGGGTCCCTCGTAAAAACTTACTTCAAGCACTTTGAATTTTTCCAGCGAAGTATCCACCCCGGGCTTATGGTTGAGGGATAGTTCCATAGCAGTTTTAAGATTTTCCTCTATTTCTTTTCTGCCATGCTTTTTAATGCAGGAAAACATCAAAAATACCCCGAACAGGCAGATGCTAATGGTCCTGAATTTTTTGTACATGCCCGCAAAATAAATAAAATCCCAGGAGCTAAAATAAAATTATAGCCTGATTGTCAAAATAATATGTCCAAATAACACAAAAGAAATTTTTTCAGATCGTGCAGCGTTTTCCGCCAATGATTAGTTAAAAAAATATTAGGTCAGGATAAAAGAAATCATAAATTTGGATATAATTTAACATCGTTAAACCAAAAGACGAATTGCTTATGCCAACAAAATTTAAACTCCTCGCGGGGCTGAATACCGCATTTCTCCTTTTCCTCAGCTTAAGCCTTTTCGCTCAAAACTCGATTACTGGACGTGTTCTAAGCAACACTGACAAGCAACCGATCGTGGGCGCAACAGTACAGGTTAAAGGAGGCAAGTCAGCCACAATTACAGGGCAGGAAGGTACGTTCACCCTTACATCCTCCCAGAAAGTGAGCAACATTGTAATTACCATTGTCGGGTACGAAACGATTACCGTTCCGGTTAAAGGGAACGATGTTGGAGACGTACTGCTGACCACATCCACGACATCTTTAAATGATGTAATCGTTACCGGTTACACCACGCAGAAGAAAAAAGATATCACGGGTGCGGTTGCGATCGTGGATGTAGGTGACGCTAAAAAAATCACCACAACCAGTTCAGAGCAATTATTACAGGGACAGGCTTCGGGTGTTACCGTAATTAATTCAGGCGCGCCTGGAGCTGCGAGTACTGTGTTTGTGCGGGGTATCTCAAACTTTGGAAATACAAATCCGCTGTATGTAGTTGACGGGGTTCAGGTAGGAGATATGTCGCAGGTCAATCCCAACGACATTGAAAGCATCAACGTATTAAAGGATGCGGGTGCTGCCGCCATTTACGGAATTTCCGGAGGTAACGGAGTTGTTGTGGTGACCACAAAAAAAGGGCATGCAGGTAAATCCACGATAACTTTTGATGGTTATTATGGAACCCAACAACCATTAAGTGGCAATCCTTTCCACCTGATGAATCCTGTACAACAATCCCAATTGGCATTTACTGCAGGTGATCTGGCTACACAGAATTTATATCCCGGTGGTGCCGGTGTGATTCCGATTTATGGGTTCCATGGACCAGCGCCTGTTGGAACTCCTCCGAATAATTTCCCTGCGGCCGGCGTTACCGATAATCCTGCCATAGAGCAGTTCTATAATTTTGATGCCAATAACCCCGGGAATGATTTTCTGGTTCAGAAATATTCCAAGACGGGTACGGACTGGTTTCATACGGTATTCAAGCCGGCACCTACCCAACAGTATACCCTCTCCGCAAGCGGAGGAGGTGACAAAAGCAATTATTATTTTGCGGCAAACTATATTAACCAGCAGGGTACTTTGTTGAATAACTACGAAAAAAGATACCAGGTACGGTTAAATACAAATTTTAACGTAAAAAAATATGTGCGATTTGGTGAAAACCTCTTTGTTACTTACAGAGAAAATAATGGAGGTTACAATGGTACACAGCAACAGGAAGGCGGATCAATCGCCTTCATATTTCGCGAAATGCCCATTGTGCCCCAATATGATATAAAGGGAAAATTTGGCGGTGCATATACTGGCCCTGGTGGAGAACCCCTGGGTAACGGTAGTAACCCTTTTGCCATTCTTAGCCGGCAGTCTACCAACAATGCCCATTTTGTTACCGTAGAAGGAATTGTATTTGCTGAGGCAGACATTGCTAAATATTTTACAGTTCGTACTGCATTTGGAGGACTTTTATACAACCAGTATTATTGGTACCTCAACTATAATCCATATGAAGATTACGAATCGCATACGAATCCAAATGGCGCCAGTGAAAACGAACAGATGACCAGCCAGTACAACTGGTCCAATACCATTACATATAAGGAATCCTTTGGTTTGCACAATGTTTCGGTTTTGGCAGGGTATGAAATGAAACAATTTTCAGGAAGGTATTTTTCCGCCTTCACACAAAACCTCTTTTCTCTGGACCCCAATTACGTCCAGCTCCAGTTTGGAAGCCAGGCCAACTCTCCTGCGAATAGTTACATTCAGCAGCCAACAGAAACCCAGTCTTTCTTTGGCCGATTGGACTACAATTACAATGACAAATATCTGTTAGGGGCTACAATACGTCATGATGGTTATTCTATCTTTTTTCCAGGTAAGCAGTGGGGTACTTTTCCCTCAGTATCCGCAGGATGGCGACTTTCCCAGGAAGATTTCCTGAAAAATACAAACTGGATCAACAACCTGATGTTGTTTGGCAGTTATGGTATTGCGGGTAATAATGCGAATATCGGCGCAAACAATGCCTACTCAAGTTATGCATCCGGAGCAGGCGCGTCTTATTATGGTATAGGCGGCGGTATCAACTCAGCCTTACAGGGATTTTATCAGAATCAGAATGGTAACCCGGATGTAACCTGGGAAAAGGACAAGATGACCAATATTGGACTGACTGCAAATTTAGCTAATCATTTTGACCTGACTGTTGAGTGGTGGAAAAAAGCCATCAGCGGCCTGCTGTTTACTTTACCTCTTCCAGCAACAGTTGGAGGTGCTAATGCTCCCGTTGTAAATGTTGGTGATATAGAAAATAAAGGTTGGGATATCTCGCTGGACTACCATGGCAGGGTTGGAAAAGATTTTACATTTAAAGTCGGAGCAAACATCACTACTTATCAGAGTTTAATCACTGCTATTCCCAGTCCAGGTTATTTTAATTTTGGGTATAACCGTGATCTGCCTATCGTCAGGAACGAAGTTGGGCATCCCATTGGTGAGTTTTTTGGATTCCAGACCGAAGGACTCTATCAGTCGGACGCAGACGCTGCAAAAGGACCAACATATAAAGGCGCAAAAGCAGGATCATTTATCTATAAGGATGTTGATGGCAATGGTGTAATTGATAACAATGACCGCACCTGGATCGGTAATCCCAATCCCAAATTCACCTATGGCATCAACCTGAATGCCAGTTACAAAGGATTTGATTTCACCATGATCCTCTATGGTTCTGCAGGTAACAAGGATTTCAACTACGTGAAATACTGGACTGATTTTTACAGTACATTCCAGGGAGGTAAAGATCTTGACCTCTATAATAAAGCAGCAGTTGTTCAAGGCGGTAAAGTAACCAATCCCGGTGCAACATTACCAGCGGCCTCCTATTCCCAGGCCCTGGGCTCAAGTACGACCAGTGATTTTTATGTTGAAGATGGTTCTTTCTTAAAATGTCGTGTTTTACAGATAGGATATACTCTGCTTCCATCAACAGTAAATAAGATAGGTATTGACAGGGTCCGTGTATACGTACAGGCGTCCAACTTATTTACCATTACCAATTACAGCGGCCTGGATCCTGAACTGGTACCTTCATTGTCAAACAATGGAAACGGAGTAAATCAAAGTGCGGCATTTGGTATCGATTATGGAGCTTATCCCAATAATCAGAAACAATATATTATTGGTGTTAATTTAACATTTTAATGATTAAACATAAAAATGATTGATATGAGAAAAATTCAATTTAAATATATAGCGCTGGCCAGTTTACTGGTCGCTCTAACGATTTATTCGTGCAATAAGGATATCAACAAGCCTGTTGCCGGAGCCCTGCTTCCGAGTGTACTTGCCAACAAGGCAGGTATTGACGGTCTGCTCATCGGGGCTTATTCGATGCTGGATGGATATACAACAGCGCAAACTTTCGACTCCTGGCAAAGTTCCATGGATAACTGGGTGTACGGTGGAGTTGCTTCAGACGATGCTTTTAAAGGTTCAAATACGACAGACCAGCCTTTGATACCGGCTCTGGCGAATCACTCCGTAACTTCTTCGAATATCTTCCTTCAGGATAAATGGTGGTTTTGTTATGATGCCATTCAGCGTGCTAATGATGTCATTCGGGAAATACCCTTAGTTAAGGATGGTTCGGTAACGCCAGAATATGCTGCGGAAGTGACAGCAGAAGCCAGATTTTTGCGCGCTGTTTTCTATATTGATCTTGCAAAAATGTGGAGAAATGTTCCATATGTGGGAGAAGGAATCACCTATGCCAATGGAAATTACAAAGTAGGTAACCCGGGTCCGATCTGGGATTCCATTGCACTTGATTTAACTTCGGCAATGAATGTTTTGCCAAAAACCCAGCCTCAAATCGGGCGCGCCAACTATTATGCTGCAAAGGCATTTTTGGCGAAGGTCTATATGTTTAACCACCAATATGCAACAGCGCTTCCGCTTTTGACAGACATTATTACGAACGGGACAAACTCAGCTGGTGTAGCATTTAAGCTGGGGCCTTTTGAAGATAATTTTGATGCTTCAAAAAGAAATAATCCTGAGTCAGTATTTTGTGTGCAAATGACGGTGGCTGATGGTTCTGGTGGAAACAACTCAAATACCGGTGCTATTTTAAATTACGCAGCCGGAACCTATACGGGATGTTGTGGATTTTACCAGCCTTCCTATTCTCTAGGCAATGCGTTTAAAGTAGATGCGAATGGTTTACCCATGATAGGCGCTGATCCAACAAATCCTACGTATAATCAGACTCTTCTTCACAACGACCATGGTCTTGTGTCAAGCGATCCTTTTACGCCCCCAGCTGATGCTCTGGATCCACGTATTGACTGGACCCTTGGCCGCAGAGATATTCCTTATCTGGATTGGGGATTATGCGGAGGTGAAAACTGGTCACGTGGTGACATTGTTCCCTATAATCCCATCAAAAATGTATTCTGGCATAAGGATATGTTAGCAACGAGTGAAACTGCTGAAGGTTGGGCTGGTAGCCAGGGAAATGCGATCAACTACAACTTGATTCGTCTGGCTGACGTGATCTTGTGGCGTGCTGAATGCGAGGTTGAAGCTAATGATCTGCCTTCTGCACTAGCTGATGTAAACCTGATCAGGAATCGTATGGCTGCGCATCCGGAATATTGGGTACATACTTACGTAGACAATTCTGACCCGGGTAAGGGGTTCACGAATACGCCTGCCGCTAATTATCACATCGGTTTGTATCCCAGCTTTGCTACACAAGACGATGCACGTAACGCAGTGTACATGGAAAGACAGCTTGAACTTGCCATGGAAGGTCATCGTTTCTTTGACCTTCAGCGTTATGACGGTATTTATGGCGGGCCGAAACCTGCAGGTTATATGGCTGCTGTTGAAAATAACTTTATAAAAGCAGAAACCAGCTGGCCTCCCCAAAATGGCAATCATGCTGTTAATAATCCTGTATTACAAGGTCAAAAATTTACACAGGGCATGAATGAACTTTGGCCAAT
>JBGPBW010000243.1:0-7184 GCA_041481385.1 Puia sp. | reverse complement strand
TAATTTAAAAAGAAGTAGGATTAATCAACAAAGAAATAGGATTAATCAACGAATTGACTAATAATGTAAGAATTTTTTTTTGAATTGCAATGAAAATATGGGATCGTCAGTTGCACAAATATGCGATCCTGCGCCAAACGCCCGCCTGTCGGCAAACAGGCTTAACGATTAACCTGCCAGGCCGTTTAAATTCTGTAACGACAATGCGGATCCCGATTCCATCTTCCCGAAATGAATTATATTTAGAGAGTAACACGAAAAATATGATTTATGAAAAGTATAAAGCCTGTTTCAAAAGATCCCGACACTCCAAAAACTTCCCTTGACCGCAGAAAATTCGTGGAGATCATGGCCGCATCGGCCATTGGATTTACCATTGTTCCGCGTCATGTGCTGGGCGGAAGAAATTATGTCGCACCAAGTGACATGATCACGCTGGCCTATGTGGGCATCGGCACCCAGGGCATTCGCGAACTGCTTCCGATGCTGGCCAATCCGCAGATCCGTGTGGTGTCAGTTTGCGATCCGAATAAAGAAGCAGTTGGTTATAAGGACTGGGATATCGACGGATTGAAGGATGAAATCCGGACCGCCATCCGTAAGCCGGATTGGCAGCCCGGTGGCGACAATACCATTCCGGGCGGACGGGAAAACGGAAAATCCATCGTCGACAATTTCTATGCGAATGTCCATCCCGAGCTGGGCTATAAGGGCTGCACCATGTATGCAGACTATCGCGAACTCCTGGATAAAGAAAAAAACCTGGACGCTGTAAAAATTATGACGCCCGATCATTTGCACGGTTTGTTTTCCATGGCAGCGATAAAAAGAGGAAAAAATGTGCTTGTGCACAAGCCGTTGTCCAACCGACTGCTCGAAGGAAAGAAACTTATTCAGATGGCGCGGAACAGTAAGGTGATCACCCATCTGATTCCCTGGGATCATAATGGATCCATGACCGACGTCATGGCCTGGATACATGCCGGTGCCATCGGAAACCTGGTGGAAGTACATAACTGGACGAACCGGCCTGTCTGGCCACAATACGCACAGCTGCCGGAACCCGCACTCGTTCCTGCCAGTCTGAACTGGGATCTCTGGCTGGGTCCCGAAGCCGAACGACCCTATTCTCCGAACTACACCAATATGGTTTTCCGAGGCTGGTATGATTTCGGTGGCGGTTCGATGGCGGATATGGGGCACTATAGTTTGTGGTCTGTCTTTAACGCTCTGCAGCTGACAAGTCCAACGATCATCGAACCCAATCTGAGTCATGTCTGCGCTATGCACGATCCCGTGCCTTACGAAATAAAAAATGATTATTCCTTCCCCATGGCCAGTTCCGTTAGGTTTAAATATCCGGCCAATGGCTCAAGGCCACCGGTAGATCTTTGCTGGTATGATGGCGGCATGCGGCCGCCAATCCCCATGGAGTTGCTGGAAGAAAATAAAGAACTTCCCGAAGAAGGAATGATGTTTGTCGGTGATAAAGGGAAAATTCTTGCCGGCTTCAATATTCAGGATCCGCAAATTATCTCCGGCAATAAAATGCCAGCTGTTGCCGTACCGGATAAAAGAAGCCGTGAAGACAGGACCCAGGCTGCGCTCACTCTTTTTGCTGAAGCATGCAAATCAGGCAAACCTTATCCGGGAAATTTCAATGAAGCCGAATACATCACGGAAGCCATCAATTTATATGCACTTTCTTTGAGAACCGGGCGAATGCTGAAATATGACAGCGCCAACGTGAAGATCACAAACTATCCGGAAGCCGATGCATGGCTGGGCCGGAACTATCGCAAGGGCTGGGATCTGGATTCTATTTAATCTTTAAAAAATAAATCATGAAAAATTTTAGCAGAAGATCATTCATCAGTAAAAGCGGAATGGGGCTGACTGCCTCAGTGGCTTTATCCGGGCTTTCCTTTCCTGCTTTCCTCAGAAATCTGGGTCTGGTGATCGAACAGCCTTTCGGTTTTCAAACCTGGATTGTCCGCGATATGCTCGCGAAAGACTTTCCAGGCACATTGAAAATCATGGCATCTGAAGGTTACCAGCAGATGGAAATGTGTTCTCCGGAAGGTTATGTTGATTCGGGATTTGGTCCGCTGACAAAAATAAAACCGGCTGACATGAAAAAAATCATCAACGATGCCGGCCTCAGCTGTCCCAGTTGTCATTTTGGTTTTGAAGAACTCACCGATCATCTGGATGAACGCATTGAATGGTCTAAACAACTGGGTTTGTCTGTGATGGTCTGTTCAAGCTTCGGCCTGCCAAAGACTGCTGTGCTGGATGATTGGCTTAAAGCGGTCGATAAACTGAATACAGCTGCAGAAAAAATTAAAAAAGCCGGAATGCAAACGGGCTATCATAATCATGAAACGGAATTTGGCAAACTGGACAACCAGCTGATCTATGATGTGCTGATGAACCGATTTAATCCCGGGCTCGTCAAAATGCAGTTCCAGACCGAAGTGATTAATCTCGGATATAAAGCCTCAACCTATTTTAATAAATATCCGGGAAGATTTATTTCATCTCATTTATCCGACTGGACTGCGGATAAAATGGAAGTACCTATAGGTCAGGGTATCATCGACTGGAAGGAATTTTTTGCAGCCGCTAAAACCGGTGGTGTTAAATATTTTTACGTCGAAATGAAATTCGAAACCATGGCGCCGAGTGCTGCCTATCTCAAACAGCTCGTGCTCTGAAACATTGGGCAGCCGTAGTAATTTTCATTAACCCTTTTGCGCTATCGCACTCCTTATGGAGTGGGAGCACAGAAGTATTTTATTCAGCATTGGTTTCATTTTTTTTGTAATTCAATTTAACAAATCGTTTGTCTAAAAAAATGTACCTTATTCAAATCACTCATCTATATAAAAGCAACGGAAATGAAATCGATCACCACAGCAGTTGTCATTAGCCTTACATTCCTGACTGCCTGTAATAATAACAATACACATTCAACCGTAAGCAGTGATTCCGTCAAAGCTAAGCCGGTCGAATCGAAAGAAATTAAAGCCCAGGACACAAAAACGCCGTCTTCCATTAAAGGAATCTTCGACGGATATTTGCTTTTAAAAAATGCACTTGCTGAAGACAATGGAAAAGATGCTGCCAGCGCCGGTAATATGATGGTGGAAGCATTTGGAAGAGTGGATACAAAAGCTCTAACGCCCGAAAAAAAGAAAACCTTTGAAGAAATAGCAGATGATGCAAGGGAGCACGCGGAGCATATTGGTAAAAACGGAGGCAATATTAAACATCAGCGTGAGCATTTTGATATGCTCAGTCAGGATATATATCAACTTGCAAAAACATTTGGTGCGGGACAAACCTTGTATTTCGATCATTGCCCTATGTACAACGATAAGAAGGGTGCTGATTGGCTGAGCGAAACCAAAGAAATCAAAAACCCTTACCTGGGCAAAGAGATGCCTACCTGCGGCACGCTGAAAGAAGAACTCAATTAAAGCCGCCCAAAGAGATATGGGTGCTGGAAAAAAAATATCTGTTTTAGTATTCCTGTTATTAGTCGTCATCCAATTTATACGACCTCCACGCAACAGGAGCGCTAAAATAATGCCAACAGATATTACAAAAATGTATGATATGCCGGACACCCTGAGAATTTATTTTAGAACTGCCTGTTACGATTGTCATAGCAACGAAACCAATTATCCCTGGTATTCAAATATTCAGCCGGTAGGATGGGTGTTGGCAAATCATATAGAAAAAGGCAAACATGATTTGAATTTCAGCGAATTTGGATCCTATTCAATACGTAAACAACAAAGCAAACTACAAGCAATTGCCAATAGCATTCATGATGGTACGATGCCATTATCATCATATACTATATTTCACCGGAATACACGTTTAACTGATGATGTAAAAGCCTCAATTATAGATTGGGCAAATAAAATAAAAGACAGTCTTAAACTGAAAAATTAAAACGGGATTGGTATTGTCTGAGCGGGCCGTCTTTACCCACATCCAGATAACTCATTGCATATATTACGTCCGAGTTCGGAGTGGTAACGACTGTCTTGGCGATTAAAGACTCTTATCCCCGCAATCATGCGATACACCACATGAAAAAATATTAGCAACGACTTCTGTAAATAAAAAAGAGATCGTTGAAGCCAGGATAAAATTCAGGTCCTACAACAAAAATGAAGTTTTAAATTACCTGGAAACAAAATATGGAGAAGAAGAGGGAAATAGGTTGGTTGAAGAATATTGGAATTCTTTCGAATAATGATTTTTACAATTTGTATCCAGGATTTGACCCTAAAATATCAGTTCATAGCTATCTAATATTATTAGGTAGCCGAGAATAAAATAAAGCCCTGCTATATCATAACCGGGCTTTGCTGAAATTATATAATTTATTTAATGAGTACGAATTCTCCCGGTTGCCAGGTCTTATTAAACCAGGGATCAAGAGGTCCATATAATCTTAAAAGTACGTTCCATCCTTTCCCAGGTATAGTCTGAACCCAGTTATTTTCTTTTCCCATCGGCGCCTTGGGGCCAAAATAGAGATCCACGGAGCCATCTGCATTTTTGAGCAAGCCCTTAGTCTGACTACCCACGCTTGGCCATTCCTGATCAGTTTGGAGCATCGAGCGGGTTTGATTATCATATAAAATGAGAGACCAGAAATCTTTTGCGGGAACATTGGGCGGGATATGAAGCTGATATGTCTTACTACCATCGAACGCGTCTCCTCTGGAATCTACGAAAGCGCCAGCATAGGCTGAACCTTCACCAACCATTTTCATTGACATAGCCGGCGTGATACCCGTCGCGTAAAAGAAGAAGAAGAACTTCGCATCCAGGAGGCGTACGCCGTCCTGTTCAAAGGTATAACTACCTCCGACAAACGGCGTGCACCAGGCACTGTTGGGGAAGAAGAAAGCATCTTTGCCGCGGTATTTATAGGCTAAAGTTCGACTCGTCGCGTCGCCAACTGCTGCCGCATCAACAAGAATCTTTTTCATACGATCATCAGGAGAAAAGGTTTTGCCTTTTTGTATACCGATAGCGGCAAACAGTCCAAGCATATCAGGACTCATTACATCGGCTGGTTCATATTGGATCACACGATTGAGATATTCAAACGCGGAATAAGTCGAAGGTCCAATGGTGTTGAAGGCTTTGCCTGAAATATTAACGAAATTCATCGCGGGTGGATTAGCGGCCTGGCTCAATGCATACACTTTCAAATCCTTTTTAACACTTTCTACCCCCGGCACCGGGCTGCCATCTTTTAAGAATGTGCGAAAAAACATAATTTGCCCGTAGGTATGGCAATGCGCTACGAAATAACCCTCTGGAATATCACCCTTGTATCCAGGAGGAAGCAATAAATACTTTCCACCCCTTCCCTTATCCGGACCAGTAATTCCGATATCGCTGACCCAATTAAATAAGGCATCGTCTATTGGACCGAGAACCATTGGTGGAATTTCCAAAACTAACGGACCGTCTTTCACGTCCAAAGCCACTACGGTATAAGGTGTGTTGTTATTAGCTGTTAAAAATAGAGACCTGGCATTCATCAATTGTTCGGTAATGAGTACAGTCTGATTGACCGGGCCAAAACCGGCGATGGCTCTTCGGACCGCCTCAATGGAGACCAGCGGCAGTCCGTTCAGGAAAGTCTGTGTTCCATTCTGAAAATCCAGGTTGTTATAGACTTTTGTTATTGTCTCCTTATCAGGGAAACCGTCAAAAAAATGAAGAGTACCGATACTCGTCTCCACCTTGTCTGGAGTCGTTATCGACGCGGGAATGTCCGTAGTCATCTTGTACTTTGCCTGAGCTACAACGGTGTTGATAGACAAAGTGATGAATGCAGTCAGGACAAATGAAAACATGAAGGTTGATTTCATAAACTAAGGTTTATATATTTTAAATGGTAAGTTAGATTTTTAGCGGGAAACTAAGGTAGTGTAAATCTTAAACTATTTTGCTAACGTAAATCAGGAATCCAGGGGTTAATAGTCTCGGTTATGTAAAAGTAATCGGGACTTATTTTTCTCAAACTATTATATGCGCTATGGACACCAATACAAAGATCAAATACATCAATCCTCTGTGCGTCCTGGTCATCAACATGAGAGGTCTAATGCGTCAAGTATATACACCGTTCAGGGTCCAGTGTCTTCTCACTGGATAGTATTACCAACTGGAGCTATAAAAACACCAAACCATCGGGCACAAAAAAGACTCAGATTTCTCTGAGTCTTTCCGTGGTGTGGGGCGGGACGCTCAATTGTATCTATTTGTTTCAATTTGAAGGGTCTCAACATAAATGTACGCTATTCAGATTTTGGGAAATCTTCTATCAAATCCATTTCCCCTTCGCATACTCTTAATGTTTTCAAACTGGAGTCGTTTTGAACATGCACAACATAAATGATCTTCCCTTCAGTATGGACTTCTTCTACCCTTGAAATGGTGTAATCATAATAAATAGGTTTCACAATCGCTCTTATTTCAGCGGGAAGGCTTTTTTCGTCGTAATAGCTTACGGTGAATCTCCAATTTCCTTTATTATCGTATACAACCCGATTCTTAGATGTATTTGAACTGAATTCTGCCAGGAAGCCATTTTTTATAAGGTACCATTTTTCGTTGCTTACGTCCTTGAATGATTTTTTGAAATCACGCATTGCTTTTTGATTTACTTCATTTGCATAAGCTGTTTCAGTGAATTCATTCTTTGAATCTTCAGTTAGTTTCATTACTGCTGACAGGGATTTGGACTCAACAATAATCGTATTCTTAGCCAATGATTGGGCATCTGCTCTGTTCAGCATAACTGCAAAGCAGAAAAAACTAAAAATGACCGGGAGTGAAATAATCTTTTTCATTTTGATTGTTTTTTATTGATGGATAATTTTGACCATATATGTGATCGATCAGGTTTACAAGAACAAATCTAGATGGAATGGAAGTCATTTACCAGCCCCGCTGAGTGGTTGGTAAGATTGAAAAGTAGACGGGGGAACTGGCTGAGTGAAATTAGATGTGTTCGCCGCTTATTCCCGCCCGGGTTGAAGTTTACTCAGCAGCATTTCCTTTCTGCTGCGCGACACATTTACGGTAGAATTATCACTCATAATAAGATAACCACCTTCGCCGCGGATATATTTTGTTGCCTC
>JBGPBW010000242.1:0-7263 GCA_041481385.1 Puia sp. | reverse complement strand
GAATGCTTTCGGAAGATGTCGAGGATTTCGTTTTCGGTCATGATCCTTTCCAGAATGTGCAGTCGCCCTCGGCCTGAGAAGGCCAAGTGTCAACCGAGAGCTTGTTCAATTTCGGAAACGATTTGCATACAAAGTTCGCGGGTGGGACAAACCACTAAGGCCTGCGGAATTCGGTGTTCGACTTTGATCAGATGTAAAAGAGGAAGACCGAAAGCAGCCGTTTTTCCGGTGCCCGTTTGAGCCAGGCCTACGAGGTCCTTGGTACCGCTTACTAAAACCGGTATTGCTTTCTCCTGTATGGGCGTAGGCTGCGTAAACCCTAAAGCGTTAACAGCCTTTAAGAGGTTCTGATGTAAACCAAGCCCTTCAAATGTGCTCATGAGGTTCTGAAATTTTGCGCAAAGGTACTGTATTAAGCTTAAAGCCTAAGGCTTAAGGCCTAAGGGCTGACATAACACCGGTCACTTCTTATTGATATTCAAAAACTATTTTTATTTCGATTCATTCCTGAATATCCTGCCGTTTTCTCCCAATATAAAATAATCCAGTCCATAAAGTTCACCACGCAGTCCCGTGAATGCTTATTCTAAAATTCTCCGGATTTTATTGGCATTAACCATCAGCTCCAGAAGGTAATCGTAATTTTCCTTTTCCAGACAACTCTTGAATTTGCGCAGTTGCATGATGTGTTCATTAAGTACATCCAGCACATTTTCCCGGTTCTGCATAAATATTGGTCCCCACATTGCCGGGCTACTTTTCGCCAGCCTTACGGTCGATTCAAAGCCACCACCAGCCAGTTCAAAAATCGCGTCCTCTTCTCTTTCCTTTTCCAATACTGTGTTAGCGAGCGCAAAAGAAGTGATATGCGAAATATGGCTCACATAAGCTGCATGCACATCGTGACTTTCTGCGTCCATATAAACCAGGGACATGCCCAGCAGGGCATACAGATTTTCAACCACGGCAAGCGCAGCAGGATCGGATTTTTCTTTTTCACAAATAACACAGGTCCGACCCCGAAATGCATCATGTACAGCAGATTCGGGACCGCTATATTCAGTACCCCACATCGGATGGGTGGCTACGAACCGGCTGCGACCGGGATGATCTCCCAAAAAGGTACAAAGTGCCTGTTTAGTGGAACCGGCATCAGCGACGATTTGACCGGGACTAATCTGGTCGAGGATCGTCTTCATTACAGGTAGTGTTACATCCACGGGTATCGCTACATAAATCAAATCACTTTGTTTAATGGCTTCTTCCAAGGGCAATACCTGATCCACTATACCCAATTCCAGAGCTTTTTGTGCAGTAGCTCCGCTCCTGCTCACACCAATCACCTTTTTAACCAGCCTATGATCTTTCAATGCGAGACTGAATGAACCGCCGATAAGCCCAACACCAACGATGGTTACAGTATCAAACATGGTAGGTAGATTTAATAAATCCTGCTTTTTGGGCTCTTTCAGCGCACTCAAGTATTTTTTCCTCAGGCGCACATAAACTCACACGTATATATTTATTTCCTGCACTACCGAATATGCCGCCCGGGGTAACAAAAACATTGGCCCGGTACAACAGCAGATCGCTGAGTTCATAACCGTCTTGAATCCCTTCAGGAACCCGGGCCCAGACAAAAAGACCAGACTGTTCTTTCGAAAACCGGCATTCCAATCCCTGTAGCAGTGTTTCTACGGCTTTTTTGCGGGCACGATATAGATTATTTATTTTTTCATACCAGGTGGCTGGTAGGGAAAGCGCTTTTGCCGCTGCCAGTTGTACCGGCAAAAACATACCACTGTCCATATTACTTTTGAAACGCAATACATTTTCCACATGATGTGACTTACCAAGCAGCATGCCCACGCGCCAGCCGGCCATATTATGCGATTTGCTCAGCGAATTCAATTCAATTACCACATCATCCACGCCATTCACCTGAAGAATGCTCATCGGTTCATCATTCAATATAAAACTATATGGATTGTCGTGTATAAGTAACACCTGATTTTCTTTCGCAAAAACGACGAGCTCTTCAAAAAGCTTTTTTGTGGGCCGCTGTCCTGTTGGCATATGCGGATAATTCACAAACATAAGCACCGATTTTTGTGAATCCTTTTTGGTTCTGAGTAATTCCTTTATGTCATCAAAATCCGGCATCCAGTTTTTTTCCTCTTTCAATTCATATTCGCCAAGCATTGCCCCCGCGAGCCTGGCTGCGCTCTGATAAGTCGGATATCCCGGATTGGGGACTAATACCAGATCGCCCGGATTTATGTATGTCATACAGATATGCATAATCCCCTCCTTGGATCCTGCCAGGGGAAGAACTTCCAGGTCAGGATTCAATGTTACGTTATAGTGATCTTTATACCAGGCTGCCATGGCTTTACGCAACAAGGGTGATCCTTTGTAACTCTGATAGGCATGGGTATTTGTTTTACTGCTTTCTTCATGCAAAACACGGATCACATCAGGATGTGGTGCCTGGTCAGGACTGCCAATACCCAGACTGATAATATTTTTCCCCTGGTTGTTAAGTTCCTCGATTTCCCTCAATTTTTTCGAGAAATAATATTCACCAATTCCATCCAGTCTATTTGCTGTATTCATATTTCATGCTTGAGGTACAACACTTAAATATATTTAGTAACCGATTGAACATTCTCTTATGCGTTGATGCCTTTTCGATAAACGCCATAAACTTTCAAATCAGAAATAGCCGGTCTCATGATTTCAATCACATCATCGAATTGGGATGTATTTTCAAACTCCATATCCGCATGGAAACTGTATTTCCAGTCGCTGCCAGGTATCGGATAAGACTGTAATTTGCTGAGGTTGATTCCCGCGTCGGCGATAAGGGTTAATACCCTGGCCAGGCGTCCCCGGGAATGGTCCGTTTGAAAGGTTACCGACGCTTTATTAGCATCTTTTACCCGTTCTGCGTTTTCCTTTCGTAGCAAAACCAGGAAACGTGTATAATTATTTTTCATGGTATGTATGTCTCTTGCGATCATATCCAGATGGAACAGACCAGCAGCCAGGTTGCTGGCAATCCCTGCAATATGTTTACTCTTGCGCTGGTGAATGTGTTTTGCACTCAGCGCCGTATCTTCTGTTTCCACCAGTTTCCAATCAAATTGGTTTAAAAAATCCAAACATTGAAGGATTGCGATTGGATGTGAATGGACTTCTTTAATATCCTTTAGGGTTATTCCCGGATTTACAACAAGATTCTGGCGTATCTGAAGATAAATTTCGCCCCCGATGACCAGTTCACTATTGCGTAGTAGTGAATAATTCGGAAGTATACTACCGGCGATGGAATTTTCAATGGCCATTACAGCTGCGTCACAGAGTGATGAATCACCTGCTGATTTCACGACGTCCTGGAAACGGGCACAGGCCAGAATATTGGTCTTTTCCCCAAAAAAAATCCGGGCAGCTTCCTGGTGAAAACTTCCTTCATATCCCTGGATGGCTACGCGTTGAACGGGTTGTTGCATATGATAAAAAAAAATCCCGGCTTTTGACCGGGATTCTATTGTTAAGTTTTAAAATTTTTTTAGTTGGTTAACAAAAGCATTCCCGGTTTGCTTCTAAAATAGAAGAAAAAATAAAATCCAAAATAACGGTATGCTCTTGCTATTGACATATACTGTATCAAAAATAACAGATTTGGATGATCCGACAAATTATTTTTCTACCATTTAAGTAGGGTCTTCAGGGATTCAGCCGTTTCTCCTCGATCGCACTTATGAGCTTGAATAGATGAAAGGGCTTATAAATCCGCCAGTCTGGCTGCTCGATGAGGTCGATATACCGGTCCAATTTTGCCCGTCGGAAGTCATATTGGGTTTGTTCCGGCATATTGATGCAAACAACCCACCCCTGGTTATCTCCGACGTCTTCCATCCATTCTTCATAATAATCTTTGTCGCCACTGTGAAAATTCAACACATTTTCAGCAATCAAGATGAACCTGAAGATCCCTTCCGTCATGAATTTATCAGCCACTTCACGCTTGAGGCTCATAATGTCATTCTCAATAGCGTCGTTCCATTCCCCAAGCAGTTCAATAATTACATATTTTTCCTCATAATCAGCCAATAGAACTTTCAGATACAGGGTTCTGGAACCAAATTCATCCCACTGCGGATGAATCAGATAGTTGTAAATGGCCTGGGTAAATTCAAATTCAGAATATATCCTTCCGAAAAAAGGCGACCGCTCGTCTTCCTCGCTCACATAAATATGGCGCCAGTTATAAAATGGTTCGATGTCGTGCATATTTACTTTCCCAGTTCATTTTTGTGTGCAATGCCGAAAACGAAAAACCGAGAAACTTTAAAACTATTTCCTTCTGCTTTCGGCTGCCTTCTTCACACTTCCAAACTCTATCAAAAGTTTTTTTGCTGTTTCATAATCACTGATCCCTGTCTGGTTCATGAGCATTCGTGTGCCCCTGTCTATGAGTTTGCTATTCGTAAGCTGCATATTGACCATCCTTGTGTCTTCCACCCGGCCGATCCGTATCATGACTGTTGTGGAGATCATATTTAACACAAGCTTTTGAGCAGTTCCACTTTTCATACGGGTGCTGCCGGTGACAAATTCCGGGCCCACAATTACTTCCACCGGATAATCTGAGGCTGCTGCCAGTGGTGTTCCGGGGTTGCAGGTAACACACCCGGTAACAATACTACATTCGCGGCATTTTTCAAGGGCCCCGATCACATAGGGTGTAGTTCCGCTGGCAGCAATCCCTATGACCACATCTTTTTCGCTCACTTCAAATTCGCACAGATCCAGCCAACCCTGGATGCGATCATCCTCCGCATTTTCGACCGGAGTTCGGATAGCGGTTTCCCCACCGGCAATCAGACCGATGATCAATCCGTATGGCATCCCGAATGTGGGCGGAATTTCACTGGCATCCAGAATTCCCAACCGTCCGCTCGTGCCGGCGCCCAGGTAGAAAAGGCGTCCACCACTCAGCATTTTGTCGGTGATGATTTCCGTCAGTTTTTCTATCTGCGGTATAGCTAAAGCAACCGCCTGTGGAACCTGCTGGTCCTCCCTGTTGATAAAGGTGAGCAGCTCACATATACTCATTTTCTCCAGGTGTCGGTGAGGCCCCTGTTCTTCTGTAATCTTTTCAAAATCCATCATATTTTTTTATGATAAGCAATCAATCCTTCCATGGGTTTTGCTAAAAACCTTCCGGCCTGCCATCCAAAATTTTTGCAAAGTTCCTGCAGAATATCCTTAAACCCAAATGCGACACTCCCGGTAAAATGAATCGGTGTTTTGCCGGATTCCGGATAGTGCGCCAGGTGGATAGAGAAAAAATCCCACAGGCAGTCTTCAATAATATTCTCAACCATATAGTGACCCCGGTGCTCAGTTAAAAACAGTGTAAAAGATGCAATATAGCGGTTGGGTAATGGTTTTTTATATACCGCATCCAGTATTATTTCAGCATCGATCCGGTATTTATTAATAAACTTTTCCCTTAGTTCCTCATCAAATGTTTTATATAGAAAATATTGCAAAACCTTTTTACCAAGATATGCTCCGCTTCCTTCATCACCCAATACATATCCCAGGCCCGGACTATTCCGTATAATTTTCTTCCCATTATAATAACCGGAATTACTGCCAGTTCCCAGAATTGCCACGATACCTTTATTTTTCCCGCATAGCGCCCGGGCGGCTCCCGTCAGATCGTGTTCAACTTCTATAAACGCTTTCGGAAATATTTTTTTTATTGCTCTCCTGATCATAGCGCGATTTTCCGCTGCGGCACAACCGGTACCATAAAAAAATACTTTCTCCGGAATCTTTTTTTTCAGGCCGGGTATGAGTTCCCGCTGCAACATGGCGCTAATTTGCTGCTCGGTCAGAAAATAAGGACTGGCACCCTGCGTTTCAATGATTTTTTTCCGTCCATCAGACAGGTAACACCATTCTGCCTTGGTTGAGCCACTATCTGCAATAAGTATTGACATATAATCTTTTTGTAAATCCAAGTGGCGAAGGTATAATGCAAAGTGGAGAAACCATTCGCCTGATCTTTCTGCAGGTTGCCCCGCATTGCTTAATTTGCAGCCCATTAGGAGAAATCAAGTACATGAAAAAACTAAACTTCTGGTTACCCCTGTTATTTGCTGTGCTTATGATACTGGGAATGCTCATCGGCTTTCGGCTTTATCCAAATACCGCTGGCGGTGGTTTCTTTAAAACAGGCAAACTCAGTCCGGTACAGCAGGTGCTTGATATCATCCAGGATAAATATGTCGACACGGTGCGTGCAGATTCACTGGGCGAAGATGCTATTCAGGGCATTCTGCGGCACCTGGATCCCCACTCTTACTACATTTCCGCAGTCGACCAGGTTGAAATGAATGAGGATCTGCAGGGAAATTTTCAGGGCATTGGGGTAGAATTCCAGATCCTTAACGACACGGTAAATATAACCAATGTACTGACGGGTGGTCCGAGCGATAAAGCTGGTTTACTTGTGGGTGATAAGATCATTCGTGTAAACGATTCAGTGGTTGCGGGTAACGGCATTACCGTTGAAAGGATAAAAAAATTACTACGCGGACCTGGGGCCAGCCTGGTCAGCGTGACCCTGTTCCGCAATCACATTTCCAAACCTTTTACCATCCAACGCGGCGTCATCCCGCTACCGGCCCTCGACGCTTCGTATATGCTTGATCGGGAATCCGGCTATATCCGGATCAATAAATTTTCAAGGACAACTTTTGAAGAATTCATCACCGCACTTGATGATCTCGAAAAAAAAGGCATGAAAAATCTGGTTTTGGATATCCGGGGGAATGGTGGTGGGATCGTGGATGAAGCGGTGAATATGGCTGATGAATTTTTGGGTGACGATCATCTGATCATGTACACGGAAGGAAGAAAAAGTCCCAGGAAAGAATATCATGCCCAAAGACCAGGCAGTTTTGAATCAGGAAAACTAGTACTTCTGGTAGACGAAGGCACGGCTTCGGCCAGTGAAATACTGGCTGGCGCGCTGCAGGATTGGGACCGGGCTACTATCGTCGGGCGACGCACATTTGGCAAAGGCCTGGTACAACAGCCATTTGAACTCAACGACGGCAGCGAACTGCGTTTCTGCTACGAGGCCGGTCCGTGCGGCTACGGCATCCAGCGCTGGCTGAGCGCAGCAGGTCATTCCTGCGTGGTGGTGGCCCCCTCGCTGATTCCGCGTCGTCCGGGCGATCG
>JBGPBW010000241.1:0-7342 GCA_041481385.1 Puia sp. | reverse complement strand
TAAAGTGATTTTGGATGACAGGATCGCTTTCAAGCTTAAGTTTCACCAACCGATATCTAATTTCCGATGACTTACTCAAAATCAAATTTTCAAATAAATGAATCGCCTGGAAAAGAGTGAAATGACCTAAAATAGGTACCGTGTTTTCACGGTTTTTTGGCGATGAAACAACGGTTTCTGTATTCCTTCAGATTATTAGATAAAATATGAGATAGCTTTAGTAATAAACTATTTCCAATTAAAATCAATTGTTATGATAAGAATTAAACCAATCAGGTATTCTGTCTACATTTTACCTGTTCTGATCACTATTACGACTTTCATGACGTTTAGTTTTCAAAAATCAATCAAACCTTTGAAAAGCATAGTTAAAGACCGTAGAAAAATTCCCAATATGTGGGTTGATAAAGGAACAAGTAATCGAATGGAAGGAAATTTCAACTTGCAACATTTTCAATTGTCCCAATATATTAAAGCAGACGAAACAGATTCAATATTCTATTCCAAAGAAGTATTTTATAAAGTGATGGATTTTTTAAATAAAAACCCGTATAAATATTTACATGTTAATATAGCATCATACGATGCTGGACCCCATGTTCCAACAGGTTATGTTGGTAAATTGACGCTATTATTCAACACAGCGATTGATTGTTCTTATGACCATTATCCCTTTTATTCTATTACGCCATCTGGATTTTTTGACCCGACTTCGGATTCCTGTGCCATTCAGGATGACAAATGGATAAAAGCTTACACAGACGATAAAATGCCAAATGTATTGTCACGAAATATCTATTATACCGATCCTAATAATCATACCAGAGATGGTCTGTTTTCAGACACAAGAAGAATCTCTTACAAGTATAAGGATATCACCGATTTAATTGCAGAGATCCATTATCAGGAAGATACAAATCATATTGAAGTGTCAGGGTTGCGCGCGTTTTTCGCTTCATACTCGTCCAGCGGAAATCCAAAGAATAAAAATTTCGCAAATCGAATTTATGTCCTCTTTGAATTTACAACAAAGGGTTCTAAAAATCAGGATTCCGTGTTTTATATTGACGATCAGCCGAATTTTATTCATAGAAAAGATCAGGATGGGGACATCACTGCTGAAAATGATTGTGAAAATAAAGGAAACGACAATGGCCACCTTTGCCCACCGAACTGTCCATAGTATATGCTTGCTGAATTATTTAATATTACTTTCACTGCGGAATGCGTAGTTTTTCTTGCCTCCATATTTTTGCTTGATAAAAAAACAGGGATATGGAGGCTTTTCATTTTATTTCTACTGCTTACTCTTGTAACGGAAATAATCGGCTGGTGGCTTACATCGTTTGCACACAAATCAAATAACAGTTGGGTTTATAATATACTTTTGATAATCAGTGGAATTTTCACGCTGTATATCATTAAGCATGCCGATCCCGTGGTTAGAATCGGCTCTTTTCTTAATATAGGGGTTATTTTCTTTGCCGGATTTGCGCTGGTTAATCTCCTTTTTTTTGAGGGTATTTGGATATATAATGGGTACACAGAAATGGTTGCAGACATCATGATCTTTATTTATTGCTGCTATTTCTTTTACAGAGTCCTTGAAGAGGAGGTTTACCGGGACCTTTTCCGTTATGAATATTTCTGGATCGCCATAGGATTTTTATTCTCTTCCCTGGGAAGTGTAGTGCTGTATATTTATCTGGAACCATTGATGTCATACTACAGGCATACACACATCAACATTTATGGCTATATAAATTACGGATTAAACGTAGTATTGTATGGCAGTTTAATAATATCATTTATATGCCGCAAAAGGAATACGAGATTATTACGGGCATCATAGTGGTTGTTTTCATCCTGTTGCTGGCAGGAATTTTTATCATAGCGCTTGTCAGTTTTAACAACCAGAGGAAAAAAAGACATATTGATGAAAAGCTAACCATGCAATCAAATTTCCAACAAGAGCTCCTTCGAACCCAACTGGAAATCCAGGAACAAACTTTAAAGAACATAAGCCAGGAAATTCACGATAATATTGGGCAGGTGTTGAGCCTAGCAAAATTCAATCTGGGTACCATCGACATTAGCCAGACAGATAAACTACAACAGAAAATCGACGATTCAAAAAACCTGGTAGGGAAAGTGATACAGGACTTGCGGGATATGGCTAAGAGCCTTGATACAGATTATGTAGTACAGATGGGCCTCGCTCGTTCTATAGAATATGAAATGGAAATGATAGCAAAGACGGAGGCTTTTGACACCAGCTTTGAGATCAATGGCAACGTGTATAAATTCGATCAGCAAAAGGAACTCATTGTTTTTCGCATTGTACAGGAGACGCTTAATAACATCATCAAACATTCCAATGCTTCCAGGATAAAAGTTGATCTTAATTATGGCCTCAGCAATTTCCGGATCTCTGTGAACGATAACGGCCAGGGCTTTTCCGCGAACCAATCACAGGAACAGGAAAGATCGACCGGAGGATTGGGAATAAAAAATATGCGAAACAGGGCCAGTCTGATTGGTGCTGAATTCAATATATTGAGTAAAGGGGGAGAAGGTACCTTAGTGGAGATAAGTCTTCCTATTAAATAACTCTATCATGCAAGTATCTAACATAAGGGTAGCTATTGCCGACGATCACAAGTTGTTGCGTAACGGACTGGCAACTCATATCAGAAGTCTTGACGGTTACTCCGTCATCTTCGAAGCCGATCATGGTAAAGACTTTGTGGAAAAGTTGCTTTCTGTTGGCATACCGGACCTTGCGCTGCTGGACATCAATATGCCCGTAATGGATGGTTATGAAACATCCATGTATTTGAAAAATAATTACCCCGATATAAAAATTCTTGCCTTGTCGATGTATGATAATGAAGAGGCAATCATCAGGATGCTCAAATCAGGTGCAAAGGGATATATACTTAAGGATATTGAACCCGTAGAATTTAAAATTGCACTAGATTCCGTTATAATGAAAGGATTTTTCTATTCTGAGCTTGTTACCAACAAACTGGTTCACGCAATCAATACGCTGGATGAACCGGACCATAAGGTCAGGAATCTATTAGCTCTGAACGACCGGGAAATTGAATTCATCAAGCTGGCCTGCACTGAGATGACCTATAAAGAAATTGCCGATAAAATGTTTCTCAGCGTCCGGACAATCGACGGGTACCGGGATGATCTCTTCGAAAAGCTGAACATCAAAACCCGTGTAGGATTGGTTTTGTATGCCATAAAGAATGGGATTGTTACGATTTAAAGAACTAATATTCGATTGCTATCAGCGAAAGCAACAATTGCCAATCCGGTTAAGAGTTTGAGCGCAGAATGATGTCCCTGGTCCGTCAACCTCAAAACACTGATAACCTTAAACTTCATTCTTTATCAGGTCGAAATTTTGAACCCGAGCCCGCGAATTATAAGCCTTTTACAATCGCCAGCGACTTTTCAACATGGTCTGTAGGCGAAATATGGGTGGTTTCCGATGAAAAGACTGCTACAATTTTACCTTCTTTATTAATAACAAAAGTGGTTCGCGGAATGAAGCCGTGTGTAAGGTCCTGGCCGCTCAGGTCTTTAATTCCAACCTTTGCAGCTGCCATGGTCAGGCCGTATTTTGCTGCAATTTCGCCTCCGGGGTCTGAAGCGACGGGGAACTTACCTGCACAGTATAACGGATCGGAAGAAAATGCATTTAGCCGCTGAATATCGTCTGCAGATACACCGATAATCGTAGCTCCCGCCGCTGTAAATTTATCCTTGTCTTCAGCGAAAGCATGTGCTTCCGCATCACAGCCGCCGGTGTAGGCAGAAGGATAGAAATAGATTACAACGGACCCTTTAGCAAGGGCGTTTTTTAATGAAAAATCAAATGCACTGCCGGCCAGGCTGGCTTTGGCGGTAAATACAGGCGCTGTTTCTCCTTTTGACAACATCGTCGATTGGGCAAAGCCAGACCGGGCTATAAGAAGTGAAAAGCTGAAAATCAAAAAAGATAAGCTATAGTATTTCCTGAACATGGCGGATCGTTTTGACTTATTGATGAATGGAATTGTCATCAAATTTACAATAGTCCTTAGATAATTCCCATAGAGATATTTTCAAATTTTGACCCCGATTAGCAGGAGTACAAGTATGTTCTTGATTAATTTCGGCAATCGATTTTTGCCAGGGAATCAAAACAGAGAATTTGGCCATACAGAATTCACAGTGATCATGATCCCAGCCTTCCCTGTATGTTTTATACCCGATCGGGTATAATTTAACTCCCATTAACCATGCACGGAACAAAATGGACCCATTTGCATAAGGGTTTGATAGCCAGCGATAGAGAAGACCGGTGAAATCACCGAACCCGGTGAGCTCACCGGAAGTTCCTGGATAAAAAATCACTTGATAGTATGTGCTGACACTAAGTGTTTTCATTTATAATGAATTCACTTGGACGATGGTGATATACTAGTGGGAGTTTCCAATAAAGTAAATTATTTGATTTAAATTAGGGATGCAATTTTCCAAGGCTATGACTGAAAATCAGAATCTCCCAGAAACACCACCAACACAGTCGGCTGAACAGCAAAGGCAGATTTATAACTGGCAGAAAAAGTTGTTGCCATGGCTGATCATTATGCCGAGCTTGCTGGTTCTTTTATTTATGTATCTGGCTACACAGCAGGTCAACCAGTTTAATCGGGCAATTGATGTGAAAGAGAAACCAATACTGGAATCCGTCATAAATACAAAGGACTCTTCAGCGATGAATAAGTTGAAGGGGAATCTGGATTATATTAAGTGGCTTACGCTGTCAACCCTGGAGCAGGAGAGCCTGGATAAAAGGTATTATCAGGGAGGATTACTGTTGCTTTCCAGAATATTTATCAAATATCTCGGCTTTTTAACTGGGATGATCATTGCGATCGTAGGATCTGTATTTATCATCGGGAAATTGAGTGAAGATTCCAGCAGGATCGATGGTTCAGTAGGAGAAAAAATTAGATTGAGCATAATCTCCTCATCTCCGGGAATCATTTTTGGTGTGTTGGGAACCGTCCTGATGGTTTCGACCATTTTACAGCATAGCGAAATTACTGTTCAGGATAGCCCATTATATCTGAACGCATATGGCATTACTTCTTTGAGGATAACAGATAAAGGACAGCCCGATACTACAAAAATTGATCCCGCCAAGGCGGCAAGAGCCTTCCCGCCCGCTAACAAGTAGCTATTAAAATCCTGCCATGAGAAGGAAATATATTTTAACGGCATATAATCTATTGTGGTTTATTTCTTCTGCATTTGCACAATTGAAAGTTGATGTTCCACATTTTATTTCTTTATATAATCAACACAAGTATAAAGAGGTATTTGATGAAGCGACTGAGCTTAGAAACGTAAAGGAATATGGTAAGATGGCCGTCCTTGACTATTTTATTGCAAAGGCGCTTTGTGCCCAGGGATATTACAAGTATTCTGAGGATGGGTATCAGTATATATTGGATCAATACCCTCTTAGCGAAAAACAACAGATATTTATTCTGGATCAGAAGAGCAAATGCCAGCAGGCTGAACTGGAGTCACTCAAAGACCAACAATTTTTAGCCGTGGATTTTAAAATGGTCAATCAGGCAAGTATTCCCATCGCATTGGTCCGTGGAAAGCTGGGGTATGTCCTGGACTGCCAGTCAGATACTGAAGCATATAAATTCTCACCTGATTTTGACAGGGAAGAATTGGAAAAGCGCCTTTTTTTGATTGATGAAAAGGCGAAAGCGGTTACTTATTATAAAAACTTTCTGGGTTCGGGGTATAATGTGGATGAATCAGGACGCTATATTTTCATTACGGAGAAACCATATTCTCTTTCCAGCGACAATGTAAAGATGGTTGCGACCAGACTGGAAAATGCATATAAGTTTATTCACGATTTTTATGGTATCCGGCCTCCGGACAAGCTCATCGCAGTCTATTTAATGAGGGATAAGGAAACACTTCGGGCAACTGCTGTCAGGGTTCATGGTCTTACGCTTCCCGCAAGCAATATTGGTTATTCAAGCTTAAATGACCTGAGCATCCTGGGAAATTCTGATGCCCAAAATATAGGTACCCTTTATCATGAGTTATTCCATTTGATGATAAGAACGGATCTGGGCGATATTCCTGCGTGGTTGGATGAAGGTATAGCCTGCTTATATGAAACGTCTACATGGACGGGGGCTGTACTTAAGGGCAATATCGTAAATTGGAGAACTGAGGTATTGTGGAACGCGATGAAAGCAAGACAACAGGTGCCCCAGTTGTCCCAGCTCTTTATGAACAACTGGCAGGGTTTTTTGCTGGGTGAGAAAAATACACCTTGTGTAATAGCAATAGATTATGCTATGGCTAAGCATTTTGCTATTTACATGCAGGACAGGGGATTGCTTCAAAAAATGGTCACTGCATTTAAAAACAGGAAAAACGTTTTTACCGATACGCTCGCTCCGCAGGAAACGAATATGATGTTGGTGGAATCTGCAACTGGTATGACGAGTGATATCCTGCAAAAGTCTTTCGATGCCTGGTTCGATGCGACCTATCATCGGGAGATCGGTTTTTCATCTCAGGATCTGGAGCATAGTTGCATGATGGTGTCCTATGTTTTGGAAGTCTATAGATCCGTCGATAGATATAAGCCGCTTAGTGAACTGCAGGAATATAAAAACCTGATGAATTTATATGCAGAAATAGAAAAGTCGCTGGCTGATCTTCATTCAAAGAAAAATAGCGAACACCAGGTTGCCCAAACCAGCCTGGATATAATTATTCCCGATGACCTGAAAACGAAGATGAATAAATTTCTCATTGATGGGGGTAATTTTGAAAAGGCACACCCACTCCATTAAAGTTGATTAAATGGCACCGTCGAAAGTAGATAAGTGTCAAAAACCCCAGCTAATTTCTTATAAAAAAATATTGCACCCTTCATCTGTTCCATTTTGGAATTCAGAGTTTATAGAATCTAACCCGATGGCAACCTCGTTTCAGCTATGTGGCATATAACCCACCAGGCGGCCTACCATAATGAGTACCCCGTTTTTATATGGTAACCAATCTTCATGCTTTTTATACCCGATCGGGTGCAAAATGATTACCGAATGTTACCCTTCGAAAAAGCATCTTAAGAATATCATCAAATCGAAGCCACGCAATTCCAGTCGTTTATCCTTTAGCATGTGAATCACATTCTGTTCAAAAACAACCATTCAAAGTGATGTTTTAAAAGTTTATTTTTATAAGCTAAGTTTGTTGGCAACAACGACAGCCATCATGAAAACAATTGTAG
>JBGPBW010000240.1:0-7478 GCA_041481385.1 Puia sp. | reverse complement strand
TTTCGCTGAAACGGTTTTTCTTTATCTCTTTCCATCCGTTTATCATTGCTGCTGTCGATTTCCTCCTCGTGGGTGGTTGCCAGGCGCTGGATTCCCCCGACTTCCTTTTTTTGTACGGAACCTCCCTGGCCCTGGTTCACAACGGCATGGGCTACTGAGTCGGCTTCTCTTTCAAAAGAATCGCCGGGCTCGTTCACTGCGAGTTTTGCCTGGAAGAAGGCATTCTTCTTTTGTCCCTGCCCGTCCTGTTTCTTTTTGGAGAAAAAAGGTTTTTCTTTTGATTCATCCTGTGCTTTGGGATTTCTCTGACGATACACCCGGGAAGAATATGACATGACTGGTATTTTTAATGATGATTCATTTTTTGCAGGAACTCGTCGGCGAGTAACTGGTAGTCTTCGGACCCATGGGAATGTTTGTCAAAATGAAATATATCTGTTCCCGCCTCCTGCGCTTTCGCCAGCTGAATGTTTGTGCGGATATGGGTCTTAAAAAGTTTGTCGCCGAACTCCTGTTCCAGCAAATGAAATATCTGCCGGTTCATCACTTTTCTTTCATCATAACGGTTCAGTACATAACCCAGCACCTGGAGTTTTTTATTCAGGCGAATGATGGTTTTAAGGTGATGCGTAAAAATGCGCAGGCCTTTGAGGGGAAGCCATTCAGCCTGCATGGGCATGAGAATATAATTGCTGGCCACCAGTGCGTTTACGGTGAGCATTCCAAAAGCCGGGGGGCAGTCGATAAATATATAATCATACTGAGGTTTCAAATCTTCCATCATCCAGGAAAAAACCTGTTCTCTTCCGTACACGCTTACCAGTTCGAGTTCGGCTCCTGCCATTTCAATGGAAGAGGGAATCAGGGAGAGTCCTGATTTTGTTTGAATAATTACTTCAGCCAGGTTGCCGTTCTGGCCTTTGATTACTTTGGAAAGTTCTACAAAAATATTTTTTTCGGATTCTTCCAGTATCCCCAGCGCCTCCGAGAGACTGGCCTGCGGATCCGCATCCACCAGTAACACTTTCTTCCCCATATGGAGTAACGCGGCGGCCAGGTTAATGACTAAGGTGGTTTTACCAACACCTCCCTTTAGCATGGAGACGGAAATGATACACATATTCTCGTTTTTTTATTCAAAACTCATGGCGCCAGTTTTCTGTTATTTCTCAGGTCGTTGATAACGCCTACATAAAGCGGTTCACGTTCCGCACTCACATCCGGTGTAGCATGAACCAATTCCTGCAGCAGGGCGATAACCATATGTCGGATATCCAATGCCAGCAGGGATTGATTCAAAGAGATATCTGTTCCGGGACCCCGTTCCCAGGAACTGCCGTTAGTCGATTCACTGATATCAAATGGCTGGTCAAAAGCGTCTTCCATCAGCCTTGTTCTTTCTTCCATCGCCTTTGCCTGTGCGATATCCGATGCTGTCGGTTTAGTGGGCGGAGCAGTTATGTTCAGCCAGTTGACGTATATATTTATTTTTTTCAAACTGGCGTCTTCGCCGTATTTCCCATTATTTTTTGCTTTGTCCATATCTGCAGAAACGACAGACATGTCGAAAGTGACCAGGTTCATCCATTGTTCAATCTGTGCCAGTGCGAGTTCAGCCTTTTTCTTTTTATCCGGGTCGGCGATGGAATCACTGTCTTTAACCGCCGGTCCGATCTGATCGCTGGAAGGATCATTCACCAGTTTCGCATACATATGAAATGATGCGGCATTCAGGAGCGCCTGTTTGTGATCCAGTTTATCGATCAGCCGGGTATGCTGATACGCGATGTCCCGTGATCCTTTTATGGCAGCGTGATGCGACTCGTGCAAGACGATAAAAATCCGATCGGGGTCTGATTTAAAATCGGGACAGAACGTGAGAATATGTAAGTCACCCGACTTACCATGGTAAGCGGGCGTACCGGAACGACAGCCTCCGTCACAAGCTGTGCCACATCTCACATGACTGGGATCTTTCTTGATCAGTTCGAGGAATTTTCTGATCTCGATATAATTTTTTTTCACTTCTTCTGCGGTTACTTTCACATCCCTGGTGTCGTTTGTTCTGAACAGCACTTCAAAAATGGATGTGAAATCGGCCTTGGTGGTTTTATTCGGAGGCAATTGCTCATTGATAACCCGGTCGATCAGGGCGATGGCTGCATCCGCGGCTTCATTTACATCTTTATTGGGAACCGGGCAGGGTTCGTCATCCGGTTTACCTTTGCAATCTTCATCGTCCTTGATTTGTTGGGGATTATGTAAAACCAAATCGTCTGCTGCCTTGTCGGGATCGGATGAAACACTATTGTTCCGAAGACTCATGTCCAGTAAGGCAATCGTTTTCTTTCCAACCTTCCCGTCCCGTTCGGATTCAGACATGCCCGCTTTTTCCTGAAATTGTTTAACTGCATTTTCTGTTTCCTTTCCGTATTTGCCGTCGACACCGAATTCCGGTAATTCAATACCCAGCCTGATCAGGCCTTCCTGAATACGCCTCACATGCAAACCGACTTCCGGGTTTACCACTGCACGGGGACCATCAAAGCATTGTTCCAAAATCGGATCGCCTGCAAGTTCTTTGGATGAAAGATCGTGTTTGTCTTCTTTTCTTTGAATCGTATCTGATGAAGAATTGCTATTGTTTATTTTTTTCGTCTGAACCGGAGTGCTGTTATTTCCAGGTGAGGAAACTGGCGGCGGTGGCGGTGGGGCAGGAGGTGCCGGTGTATCTCCAGCCGGTTTATTGGGATCCGGTGGAGTGGTATTATTCGCTGCATTGGCCGCAGCGAGTTTTTTATCTTCGTCAATTTTTTTTAGTTCGGCTTTCAAGGCTTCGTAATCATTCTCCTGAACATATCCGTGGAAAATTCCAAAAACGTTCACCTGCACATATTTGGCTTCTGCCGGGGCAGGGTCCTTGCGAAGTTTGTCTTTTAGCTGTTCAAAATCCTCATATTCTATTTTCTTCGCTTCATCATGAATGGTCGTACTGACGAATGTTTGCAGCTCAGGGGTATCCTCATATTTTTTCCTCATTTTCTTTTCATAATCACTTGGGCTTACATCCTTATTATCCGCGCTGCGCATATCGTCGTGGATCTGAACCTTCAGGCGTTCTTTCTTGGCCGCTTCTTCTTTTTTGGCATCTCCGTTTATGGCGTCATCAAGGATTTTATTTCCTGCATCTCCCGTAAAGTCGGGTTTCTGAACATTCATGGCTTCGTATTCCGGCAATTTGACTCCTCCCGTTTCGTTAAATTGAATCGGGAAGTCCAGCTTGAGGGTAATGCCACTGAGATCCAGTTGTTTTTCCGCTAACACCCATTCATGCTCGTATATATTTACTTTTGCAATCCAGAGATCAAGATCAACTTTTACGTTGCCGGTCAATCGGAAAATGGCTTTGGGCTCTACGTTCAGGAAGGCCCTGATCTCTTTAAACTTCAGTCCTTTTTCCATGTCCCATGTGGCGTCAACCTTACCACCAGCCTCGGCATCCAAACCAAGACCAGCTTCTCCGCCAAGTGATCCTGTCAATACGGCGATTGCAGCTCTTGCTTTAAGACCCGCTTCGATTTTAAGATACACTTCGGCATGCGCGCTTGATCCGACGGAGCCCATGATTTCCAAACTCACGGAGGCGAGGTCCTTAATATTGGTTTCTTTGAAATCGAGACTCAGATCTTTCAGGATCAGCGGTTGCCAGTTGAATTTAAAGTGAACGCCCCCGCCGATAAAGGCAGAAACACTCAAACCCGGAATTCCCGCCAAAGGGAATTCAATGGTAGGAAAGGGTATTATTTCTTTATCATAGTTATAGCCTTCACCAAAAGGTTTGAGTTCCTTGGCTTCGATCTTTCCTCCAATAAGTACTTCTTTGTCGGGAGTAAGCCGGATACTTACGCTGCCATGTATCCCATTATAAATGTCAACACCGAGTTGACCATATCCAAACACAACCACATCTCCTTTTTCAGGCGCCTCTCCCTGCGGCTGACCTTTTTCATCCACATGCCTGTTGGTGATACCAACGTCTATCGCTCCGTCAAATTTTCCTTTTTTAAATGGGACATGTGCTTTCAATTCAAAAATCCCATCCTGATAAGAAATGGACAGTTTGATACCATCCAGGCTGGGAACATTGGGAAGATCGGGTTCGGCTTCACCTTTCAAACCGAGCTTCAGACCTTCTTCACCTTTAGATGTGACGGTCACTGTAGCCGAGCCACTTTTAATGCCTGTCATCTTTTTGAGGTCAACGGTGGCAACGAATGAGAAATCACCATTCTCTGCAAAATCGGCGTGAAGTTTAATTTTGTCAATGCCCGGAACACTTAACTCTCCATCCCCATCAAGAGTGAACACTCCTTCAGAATAGCCCACTTTAAGGGTTGCTTTTTTAACGCCTTTAACAATACCCGATTTAATTCCGATCGACCCGGAGAACGACCATTTACCATCGATATAGGACACATCTATGTCTGCTGGTTCGAAATATTTACTGTCAAAACTAAACCGGCCGTTTAAGCTTACGCTTTTTTCTAATTTTGCAAATATTTCACCTGATCCGAGTTTGTCTATTCCAAAGCCCAACCCTCCGGCGATAAACAATGGGGTGCTGCTTCCTCCTCCGATTTCAATATTGCAGTAATCCACCTTAAATGGCTTGGGAACATTTTTTGCTATTTTATCTAATGGAATAACTGCACTAACATCGAAGTCGCCATTTTTAAAGGAGAATGAAATATCGATTCCTTGTAAAAAGCTCAGTGTTGATTTCACTTTGCCTTTGACACTAACATCAAATCCTTCTATAATAATGTCTTTATCATCTATTTCAATAGGACTGAATTTTGTCAATGACAATGATTTAAGCAAGGGACCAATTTTCTTTCTTTCACCTTCATTCATTACCGTGTACTTGTCTTTCGTCCGCTCTTTAATTTGTACTTTGTCATGTTGTAAATCCTCTTTTTCTCCAAATGTTAAAACTTTTTGACTTTTACTGATTCTGTTTTTGAATTCAATTGTATCAACCTTACCAGTTGATTTGTTATAATTTACCGTTACCTGGAAAGCGCCAACTTTTGTATCATCCGCATTTTTTGGAATCAAATATGAGGCCCGTTCATCACTACTTGACAACAAAAAATGTTTATCGGGAATTTTGTCTTCCTTAATTGTTATTAAATCATCTCTAAATGGATCCCTGTCGTTTTTTTTGGTATCGTTAAGTGGACTCGGATAGTATTCTTCTGTATCCTTCAATATATTTCCAGTTTTATCTATATCGTCCACATAGGCATCGTATTTATCTTGAATAGTTTTAACTTTTTGAGGAATGCCCTTGAACTTTACTGAATAATCTCTAATAATGTCGGACAATGCAGTGGCGATGGCGCCAGTCACAGCTTTAGCCACTCTCTGATTTACATGGGATTCAAGAAGCTTGAGATTCGTTACATCATCTGCATATTTATTTCCTAATATTTGCCAGTCCACCATATGTTCTATCTGATAGACTTTGGAATCTCCTTTACAATCCCAATTAGGAACTATTGATTCATTTACCAATTGATCGAGTGTTCCTACATAACCTTTATAACTGGAATTTCCTTTTTTAATGTTTAATCTGAGCAAGGTTTGCGGATCTGCCTTTGTATCACTTTTTATACCTGCAATGGTTTTCAGTTTAGTCTCTGCTGATTTTTTTACCATTTTTTCCCATACCCCAGCTTGATTTGTTTTCCTGGTTCCGGGCTTTGGCATTAATGCTGGCGAATTGCTATTAAACCAAGCAATGTCAATTGGCGAGAGCTGGTATTTTTCAGATTTTAGCTTTCTAATATGAAATTCTATATTCTTTTGCTTGCCTCTTTTAATAAAGCCTATTTTTGACAGCTCAATGAAACTCGTAAAATCCTCTGGGGTTGCTTTGCTAAATTCGATCTGCTCGTCTTTATCTTTTTGTTTTTTCTGAATGCTTTTTTGCACAGGTTCTTTGCTGCCACCTGATTGCTGCACGGTATGTGTAAGTTCATGTGCGAGCAAGTGTTGACCCGCACTGCTGGACGTGTCATATTTCCCGGAATTAAAATAGATATCGTTTCCATGTGTAAAGGCCTGTGCATTCAGGTCCTTGCTCATTTGAGCGGCTTTGGAGTCGTCATGAATCCTGACATTTGAAAAATCGGCACAGATCGAAGACTCCATCTGTTGTTTGGCGTTGTCGGGTAGGGGGTTTCCCGATCCTTTGGAGCTATTCAGATCCTTTTCTATTTCTGAATCCACATTTCCTGAATGCTGGGCTTCTGATTTTTTCTGGAGTTTTTCTTCTTTCTCGCATGCCTCACATTTGCGTTGAACTGCTTCGTCTGATATTTCTACATTACTCTCAAAAATAGGCTTTCGCTGAATGGGTTCTCCTTTTGATTTTTTCTGGAGCTTTTCCTCGTTCTCGCATACTTCGCACTTGCGTTGAGCAGTATTTTCGACAGAATTTTTCTGTAATTTTTTCTCATTTTCGCATGCAGCACATTTGCGCTGAATCTGTTTATCATCATCTGGTGGTTCGGCATTACTGTCAAATATGGGCTTGAGCAGTAATTTTTTTGCATCCGGGGAGGGATCTTCTTCTTCTAACTTTTCCTTTACTTTTTTGTCTTTGTCGGGTCCATTCGATTTTTTTTGCACATAAGGAGTAATTGGTGCAGGCGCTAATGGTTTTGTTTGCACCGCAGGCTCCGCCAGCCGCTGCGCCACTTTGTCGGCAGTGGAATCAGCCTCCCTTTCGAAGGGATCGTTGGGGCTGCCCACATTTAGTTTTGCCTGCACGGACGAAGCGGTTGGTCCTGATGCCCGGCCGGGGTTTCGTTCGGTTGATCCAAAGAAATGCCGATCGCTTTCTTTTGAGAAGAAAGGATTGCTTTTCCTCATCACCGTGTTCGAAGCCGTTCTGGTTTCAGCCGTTTTCATATCGTTTCCATCAGCTTTAAAAATTCAACGCCATTCCACCCTCAGCACATCCTTTAGCCAGGGCAGTTTGATGGTCCCCAGGTTCCAGGGCAGATAGTCCAACAATATGTCAATCGCGTTTTTCTCTACCTGCAGGTAGAGGTTTCCATTTTTAGAGAATAATTTTCCACCCCGTTGCAAAAATCCCTCCCGCAGTCCTTCTACGCTGGTGTTTTTTAAAATGCTCCATTGCGCTATGGCTGCCGCCAGCAGATCATTGGCTTCCTTCAAATATTCCGGGGGATAAGATTCCGGCAGATCCAATGGTTCTTCCAATGAAAATGCGCACAATATCTTGGCCAGGGCCAGCTCATATTCCTCGGCAGAAGTCCTGCCCGTGGCCAGCCAGTGGATCAATCCCACCGCTTCCACCTGGTGGCGCCTGCTGGTGAATTGAGTCCCATTCAAAAGTCCCAGCCTGCTGAAGAGTGATTTCAGAAAGGGATGTAAGAGGATGGTGC
>JBGPBW010000239.1:0-7509 GCA_041481385.1 Puia sp. | reverse complement strand
TGCAGGAGCACATACTGCTGCAGGGTTTGTAATTACCACTGTAGGAACAGGAGTAACCGTTACCACGACCGGCATCACAGCGGATGCACAGCCACCGGCTGTTGTGCCCTTGATATAATATGTTCCGCTCGCTGCTACTGCGTTTGGTGTGGCCAGTACTATCGTTCCTGCAGCGTTCGTGAAGTAAGTGTAGGTTAATCCGGCTGTGGATCCGGCTGTCACTGCTGCTGCCGTGAGATCCACTGTTGCAGGTGCACATACTGCTGCAGGGTTCGTGATCACTACTGTCGGTACCGGTGTAACCGTGACAACAACCGGTTTAATATCGGAACAGCCTGCAGCCGTTGTTCCCTTGATATAATAGGTTCCGCTGGCGGCAACCGCTGCAGGAGTTCCGAGCACTATAGTACCGGCTGCATTGGTATAATATGTAAATGTGAGACCCGCTGTGGATCCCGCTGTAACTGCTGCTGCAGTGAGATCTACAGTTGCAGGTGTACAGGCCGCCGCTGGATTTGTAATGACCACTGTTGGCACAGGAGTAACCGTAACTACAACCGGCTTGATCGTGCTGCATCCGCCGGCATCTGTTCCCTTGATATAATAGGTTCCGCTGGCAGCTACTGCATTCGGTGTGCCAAGCACTATCGTACCGGCTGCGTTCGTATAGTATGTATAAGTCAGGCCTGCATCGCTACCCGCAGTAACTGCAGCAGCGGTGAGATTTACAGTTGCGGGAGCGCATACTGCTGCAGGGTTCGTGATTACGACGTTCGGAGCGATTACAGTAATTGATGTCGTAATATCATTGGTACAGTTACCTGCAGTAAGCGTATAAGTAACCGTATAGGTTCCTGCTGTGCTAGCTGCTAAATTGACTAAACCGCTGGCTGCGTTAATACTAAGGCCAGCCGTGGAACTATAAGTTCCACCTGCTGTTCCCGTCCGAGTTACGTTTGCATTTCCGGTTGCACAAAATGGATTTCCTGCGTATGAAATAGTTGCGGGAGTTACACTGCTCAAACATAAGTCGAATGTTCCTGGAGCTCCAAGAGGATCGTATTCATCCACTTCAATGTAGTAGGTATTTCCAGGGGTAAGACCAGAAGTCCCAAGACATGAACTCGTGTTAGTGCCTGCAGCAATTTGGCAATCCACTACAGCCAGACTCGCATCTAAAATTGCGACGTGCGGCCAGGTCATCGTTTCGGCAGCGCTGGCGACTGAAATCTGAACATTGATAAAGCCACTGGCCGGAGCGGTAAATTTGAACCAGACATTATTGGCCGGACCTGCTAACCAACAAGAGGGTTTTGCCTGATCCGCAGTTGCGCCCACATTAGTATATACCCCCGTAGTGACACAAGCTGCGTTGATTAAACCCGTGATATTCGTTGCGTTCGCAAAATTATCGTTAACAGGGGGTGCCAGGAAATTACGCAGACCAACAAAATTCGTTTTGTCCCCTACGCTATCTTTAGCAGGGAGTGCCGATAAATCAACTGAACCAGCAGTATATGTTGTTTTCGCAATGCTTTCTTTTGTGGGGAGTGCCTGGAAATGACCTGAAGCAGTACGGTTCGTTAAGCTATCATTGGAAGCAGGCGCAAGGAAATGATCCCTGGCAATAGCGGATATAAAAGCAGTGTCAGGACTGCCAGATAAGTCTTTAGCTTGGCTCTGCGTTAATGCAAATAATACTCCGAATATGCATAAAAACGCAGCGTACAGGTTTTTCATCGGTATCCGGCTAGGTTTAAACAAGCCGTCCTTTCAGGATTTCGGCTATTGGATTTTATTCCGTTCCTGATTTACAACCGATAACCTTTTTTGGAATTACTCTGAGCATTAGCCAGTAAAACCAGCTATTCATAGAATATTCCAAAAATGGGAATACCTTTTTGTAAAGGGAACTTTGCTTCAGAGGGTCGGATGGCTGGCGATTAAAACGATGAAATCTAATGGATAATACTTAGGAACCAGCCTTATAATAACTGAAAAACAGCAATATTATTGTCGTATTACAGACTATTTTAACGCAAGTTTTTTTAATTATTCAGCTGAATAATAGATGATTGCGGGAAGAATCAGACAGCGGATACTTATGATCGTTATATTTTACTTTCCGATATTTTTTAAATATAGGAATTGGGGACCCTGCTTCCAGGGTGTGGCAGATTTAATAAACCCTGGAGCTACAGAAAAATTACCCAGAACCAAATCAATTTTTCCATCTCCGTCCAGATCCGCAGCATCCATCGTAAGCCATCTGCCCAACCTGCCTTTAGTAAAAGTGAAAGGCTGAAATACAAAGTTGCCTTTGTTCTCAAGATAAACGAATCCTTCCTCCGGCTGCCGGGCATAGTCTGCAAAAAAAGCAATAGTGGCAATATCCAAATCGCCATCTCCGTCAAAATCACGTGCCATGGCTTTATAGCAACCATTGATCGGGAAAAAATATTTTTGTGTAAAATGGTTCTGGCCGTCATTCAGAAATAGGTAAACGCCATGATAAGGTTTCAAGACAACCGAATAGTCCGCATTATCTCCGCAAGTGTATAAAATGTCAGGGTATCCATCGTGATTAAAATCATCCAGCTCAAAATACGAGGATCCGTAAATGGCCGGGAATCCCAAAACCTTCCTCTCACTAAATTTCCCATTACCCAGATTGGTAAATAGAAAAATCCCTTCATCACCCTGACCAAACAACACCCATAAATCGGGTAATCCATCGTGATTATAATCCTGTACATATGCTTTGATAGCGCCGGGAACCGGTCTGATGATATGGTGCCGATATTTGCCACCACCTATATTTTCCATCCAGGACAGAGAACCCGTGAGATGACCAAATTCACAGGCCAGGTAATCAGTGAGGCCATCCTGATTCAAGTCAACCGCCGTCAGTTGAACGGGCCTGGCAAGGGAATCAAATAGTGGAATTGAATCAACACGCATTTTTTGATTTGCACCGACAGAAATCAATAATCCCTTTCCGAATTTTCCATTGTTGGGGTTTAAAACACCGATGTCACAAGCGACCATCGCTCCCTTCTGAAAGTCAAGACCAACTATAGGACCACTAACCTGAATGGAATCTTCTGTCTCCATGCCCGCATTTACCCTGAAGAGCTTTTTCTGGAATGCATCACCTACCAAAATTGTGTGTCTGCTACTGCTTGTGTCAATCTGGAGCAGGCAGGTTGCAGGACTATAATACTTCAGCCTGGGTTCCTGTATTTCAAACTGCGGTAGTCCCTCCTGTATCGCCATTTGACGTTGTTGTCCTGGTAGCGAGTCCGGTGATACAGCAATATAATAATCCATGAGGTATTGCCAGTCCTGCGGGTTTATCACTGGCTCTGAGGGATAAAAATCCTTACTCAGGTTGTTATCGTTTCTGCTCGAAGGATATCTTACCAGATTATGCATGAATATGCCCAGGCGGGGACCCATATATGGTAATTCAGTCAGCTCCCAGTGTTTTGAATCAAGAAGTGAAGGATCGGGCAGAGCATGACATCCCTGACAATACCTGGATGCAAGCGCCTCACCCTTCCTGATTTCTGTATTGGTAATTTCAGGATGCGTACCATTCCTGTGATAATTTTTGCAACCGATAGCAAAAACGATTAAGGCTAAAAATAACCGAATAGCCATAAAACCAGCAAAACCTTTCAATCCGGTTTTAATTATCATTTTGCATACTCGTTGTCTGGAAAAGAATAAGGAGTGAATAGTCTTGCTATTGAATCTCTATTTTTCGGATATCTCCCCTGCTGTCTTTTATTTCAACATTAATAATATTGCTGTCCAGGTTTAAAAACCGGTCTGATTCGGAGAGAAATGAAGATCCATAATAGATTTCCTGTTTGCGTGTCCTACCATCCTTATATTTTAGTAAAACGCTGACATCTGACGGACCGACCTGCATCATCTGAACACTTTTTTTCAATTCAAATATTTTAAGTGGTCCCCTGTTCTGACTAGCCGCCAACAGACATTTTCCGCCGGCCCCCTGCATTTTTACAAGTGATCTGCCGTTGCCGGGAATGAATATACCGCTTTGCAGAATAGACAAAGGAATGAAATTCCCTTTGCCATCACCCTTAAGATACAGCCCATTTAATGCATCATAACGGCCTACGTTTGGCTCAGTACCATAATCGTTTGTATTAATGACCAGATCAAGGTTACCATCACCGTCAAAATCTTCAGCCACCATTCCGTTGATCACTGATAACTGTGCCTGGGCCGGCAAAGGAATCATTTTAAATTTTCCATTCCCTTCGTTATGAAAAAGGCAGCTCTGCAAATTATTCGCCTTAAGTATCAAAGCATCTTTACGTTCATCTTCCGTTAAAACCTGTTTCATTTCTGCAACTGCATACGATTTATAGGAGGGGAACTTTTTTCTCATATTATTGATCTGCCTTAATAAATCATCGCGCCCCTGCGCTGGAAACTCTTTCTTTTCCCCATTTGAATCAGGCAGGTATAAGGAAGGAATCATATCAAAAATGCCGTTCTTATCAAAATCTTTCGCATATACCCGAAGGGGATATTCATCACTGGCACGATAGAACGAATTTTGTCCGAGGTTACCAATAACATAATCGATTTTCCCATCGTTGTCGAAATCACCAGCAGCGATGCTGTTCCACCAACCGATTTGATTGCTTACACCATTACCCTCTGTAACATTTTTCATTACTCCGTGATCGTTCCTGAAAAAAGTGACGGGCATCCATTCACCTGCAAGAACTAAATCCTGCCATCCATCATTGTCAAAGTCAGTCCAAACAGCATCGCAAACCATACCGATATTGAGGAGATCTTTGGCAATCGAAGAAGTAACGTCGGTAAATTTCACGTGACCGTCTTTAGAGTCGTTTCTATAAATAAAACTGGAGACCGGCTTAGGATAATTACCCGGGTCCACACGGCCCGAAATGAATAAATCCAGCTTCCCGTCGTGATTAAAATCCGAGGCCCGCACGCAAAACTTACTCGTGAAATTCTTTGGCAATGCTGAGGAGTCCGCTATAAAATTTCCTTTGCCATCGTTGATATACATTTGGTCCTGGTAGGCCGGACTATTGTGCTCATTCTCATAACCACCAGCGGCAATATACAGATCAGGATCGCCATCTCC
This sequence comes from Puia sp., assembly GCA_041481385.1. Lineage (GTDB taxonomy): Bacteria > Bacteroidota > Bacteroidia > Chitinophagales > Chitinophagaceae > Puia. The sequence continues at coordinate 2,351 of JBGPBW010000239.1, read as the reverse complement.
ATCCGCGTCAAATAACAACACCTGCAGGTCGTCAGACAATTTATTCTTGCAAGCCGCTTCGGATATTAGCGCTTTTTGAATGAAGCGTCCGCCAGGTTGTTGTAAAAACAGCTGGGCACTGTGATTTGCTGATCCGCCCACCACCAAATCTTCCAACCCGTTTCCATCCACATCGCCGGCTGCCATCGAAGGGCCATATTCAGAAAATTTATGCGGCAGTAATTTCTGAATATTAAAATCAATATAATCCTGCTCTTCCTGTGCAAAATGAATTCCAACCGAATCGGTAATGTCTCTAAATAGTGAATTCGATGCAAGGGCTTCCTTAGTAAATGAATAACTCAGGTTTGCATTTTTTATATCCACTTTCAACACCTGATTAGATTGCACATTCCGCAACAACTGCATCTTACCATTAGGCCACCTAATGATAACCGAATCCACAATTGTTCTGATTCCCAACCCAAAATGAGCGCCGGCCTGAATGGTGGACAGGTAACCGCGGTAAGGTGTATTTTCATAAACCTGTAGTTTGCCCTTATCATAATGTAATTCCGCCCAGGCTCCGAATCCATTTTTATTGAGACTGTCCCCCGCAAATTGAAATTGCAGGAATTGATGATTGGTTGGATCCCGTTCCCTGGACATATTCCGGTAGACGTGAGCCTCATCGTCGATGTTGTTAACGATCATATCCAGGTCGCCATCATTGTCAAGATCCACATAGGCAGCCCCGTTAGAAAATGAAGGAGTCATCATTCCCCATTCTTTGGATACATTGGTAAACGTCAGGTCTTTATTATTTTTAAATGCAAAGCTGTGGATCTTAATCTGGGGAATCTGGTCAAGCATTGTTTGTTTGGAAACCAGACTTTTGGCCTGAGCCCTGAAACTGATGAAATCATGGTCAGTGACGTCTTTTGGATACCCGTTCGTAATGATCATATCCCTGTAACCATCATTATCGAAATCAGCCACCAGCGGAGTCCAGCTCCAGTCTGTGGCTTCGATACCGCTGTAATAACCGATCTCACTAAAAACGGGATCACCAATGGAGTCGTTTCCATTAACACGCGGTCCCTGGTTGAGCTGAAGACTGTTTCTGGCATATTGGTATTGATATCCGAAAAAGTCATTGTTCTGATAAGATCTGTAGTTATTACTCCCCTGAAAAAGTTTCTTCCGGTAATTATCCGGTGGATCCATGTCCAGTTCCACCACATCGGCCAGACCATCGTTGTTAATGTCTACGATATCCTGACCCATTCCATTCGCAGAAGTGTGCTTGAAATACGATTTGACTTTGTTCGTAAACGTGCCATCATGATTATTGATATACAGAATATCATCACCCAGAAAATCGTTACTTACATAAATATCTTTCCATCCATCCCGGTTTATATCTACGATCGTAGCATCATGTCCAAAACCTTCGGTCGTTATTCCAGCCTGTTTGGAAACATCTGTAAACACCGGGTGCTTCAGGGAATCGTTCCAGTCATTACGGTATAATCTGCCGGTACTCGGGAAGGAGCCATCGGTAACGATGGGTTTATAGTAGCCGGTATTATACCCTTTTGGAATGTCATTTACGGTAAGGTACATATCCAGATCACCATCATTATCATAGTCGAAAAATTCGGCCATGGTTGAATAAAGCGTGTCTGCTAAACCGTATTCAAGGGCCATTTCCTTAAAATGAGGAATGCCATTTTTATCCGTACCCTGATTGATATACAAGAGATTTCTTCTTAATTCGGGATTGTTCTTAATTGTAGCACAAACATAAATATCCTGCCACCCGTCATTATTGATATCGACTACAGAAACTCCGCGGCACCATTTACCAGTTCCTGCAACGCCGGCTGCATTTGTAATGTCATCAAATTTAAAATCCCCTTTATTGAGATATAATTTGTTGGATACGGTATTGCCCGTAAAATAGATATCCTGGAGTCCATCGTTGTTGAAATCGCCAATACCGACGCCGCCTCCGTTGTAAATGTTGGTCAGGTCGAGGGGATTGATGGAATCATTTTCAACAATCTCATTGTTGAAATGAATGCCTGATGCCGATGAAGGAATCTGCTGAAATAAAGTTTCTTTGTTTTTGCAGGAGATATAAACCAGAATGAAGAAAAAAAAGAATAGATAATAAATTTTCATCAATGCAAATTCTTTCTGTGAATTCAAAGACGCTGATAATCGTTTCAGCTTGATTTTACCAGGATCAGTGTTCGGTCAGATAAAGCTATAAAAAAAAGAGATGGTGATATTGAATCACCATCTCCTTTATATGTATTTAACTATTAATACTTGGGGTTCTGTTTCAACGGACCGCCTTCAACATC
>JBGPBW010000238.1:0-7548 GCA_041481385.1 Puia sp. | reverse complement strand
TGGAAATTCATATATAGTCAACCTAATATTTTATTGGTTGCAACAGCATTATTTCTAAACTGTGCTTTTTACGGGATTATAATTGAAAGAATTTTTTATTTGCTTAGAAAGAGATCAAAAATCCCACCTGTCCCAACAGGTATATAGTTGCCTTTTTCTTGGACTGGTTTATGACCAAAAATGCGAATTTTTTGTCTATGAGGTCCGATATCCAACATCAATACCGTATTTCTTTTTTAATAGATCAATAAATACTTCTTCATTTACATCACGAATGAGTTCCGGATGCATTAAGCCGCCGCGATCCGATTTGTAAATCACGCCGAATTTTCCTTGTAAAATGTGAATGGGGAGAACTTCATGTGAAGTAGTCAAGACTTAATCTGACAATTGGGATTAATTTTAAGTTACCACACTTATTAATCAACCCCAAAAATGTCAGATTATGAAACAAGAAACTAAGTTAATTAAAACCAAGTTAGGACTTCTACATTTGGCTGAACATTTAGGAAATGTCTCCCAGGCATGCAAGGTGATAGGTTACAGCAGGGATAGCTTTTACAGAATCAAAGAGTTGTACGATACGGGAGGTGAATCAGCACTTCAGGAAATCAGTCGCAGTAAACCGGTTCTCAAAAACAGAGTAGAGCCTTCTGTTGAAGAGGCTGTAGTTAAGTTGGCTTTTGACTGTCCAGCCTTTGGTCAGCAAAGGGCTTCTAACGAGCTGCGCAAGCAAAATATTTTCATTTCGCCTGGTGGAGTACGAAGTGTATGGCTGCGCCATGACCTGGAAATTTTTGATAAACGTTTAAAAGCATTAGAAGCACGGGTAGCCCAGGATGGCATAATCCTTACTGAGGCTCAACTTATGGCTGTGGAACGGAAAAGGGAACGCCGAGAAGCCTTTGGTGAAATCGAAACCGAACATCCGGGTTACCTGGGATCCCAGGACACTTACTACGTTGGTAATATCAAGGGTGTCGGTCGCATTTATCAGCAGACTTTTATTGATACCTATACCCGCGTAGGTTTTACAAAGCTGTATGAAACCAAGCATGCCATCACTTCGGCTGATCTTCTCAATGATAAAGTGCTTCCATTTTTTGAAGACCATCAAATACCCTTGCTGCGTGTGCTCACCGATCGGGGAACAGAATACAAAGGGAAACCTGAACATCATGAGTATGAATTGTATCTGAGCATCGAGGGCATCGAACACAGCAAGACCCAGGTGCGCCATCCTCAAAGCAATGGGATCTGCGAAAGATTTCACCGTACGATCCAAGAAGAGTTCTATGCTGTGGCTTTCAGGAAAAAACTATATGACAGCCTCGCTGCTTTGCAAAAGGACCTGGATGAATGGATGGTCTACTACAATAATGAGAGGACTCACAGCGGACGTTATTGCTTTGGCAAGACGCCAATGCAGACTTTTAAAGAATCTATTACCTTAGCGAAACAAAAAATGCTGGGAGAACTTCCCCCAGCAGCTTAAAAATATCCTGACCCTATAAAACTAAAAATCCTTAGTTGTCAGATCAAGTAGTGGCTATTACACTTCATGATTGCGGGAGGAGGGCATCAAATATACATTGTAGCCACCTTCTGCTGCTGTTCCATAAGTGAGTACAAAATGACCTTTACCAACTCGGTAAGGTGAATTCTCATCATACCTCCTGTCCTGAAAATAGGCCTGTACGAAACAGTCGTATTCAAAAAAACTGGAAATATTGGATGCGGATATTAAAAACCCGCTTACTCCGGGATCCTTCGGATTGACTAAAATCTTGCTAAATGCATCCTTCCTCATTGCATGCATGTCAGTCTTCTGAACTTGACTATAACATTCCTGGAACTGACTAAACCCATCTATCGAACCGATCCAACATCCATGATCTTCCATCGTTTTTAGGCCATTTTTTATTGACCACACGCGGCCAATCTTCATCATGGAATAGCAAAGTATGAACTCGGTTTTATGTCTCGTTTCAATATTGTACTTCAACAAAATCTCCAGCATAGTTTGATAATTCATTTTCAACGCCCGACATTGTCGTATAATGTCATCGACAGAATCATCATAGTCTCCGGCAAAACAAAGGCATAGATGTCGATTTAAAATGGTTGACTTAATAACACTATCGAGAGGAGTAGCAACTTTTTCCCCGGGGTTTCTGGCATCTGGAAACGTCAGCTTGGTATCACCGACGATAAAAATTTGATTCTCTTGTTTTCTGACAACAATCAGACTCATACGCTCACATAATTTCTGATTTTAGCCATGAGATCCTGTATGCATATGCGGGACACATATGGCATTTGTAATAGATAGCTATGGAATTTGGACTTGCTGTACTGTTATACATTCTAATTTATATTTTTTCCCCAAATGTAATGAAGGTTTATATGATAGACGTAACAATTCTCCAAATAAAAACACGGCAGCGGCAATTCCTAATTTGCTGCCTGAAAGCATTAAATTATTCTGGATAACCCCATTTACAACAACAAGCCCTGCATAGCCTGCCCCTACGACACGGAATATCCAACCGCTTTTTACCCAATACCAGTGCACGTGACCACCGGTAGTTGAAATTTGGAAACTTCCATTTCGGTAATCGATTTGCACTCCGGGTTTGGGCATTGCATAAACTTCTGAGAGTGAAAAGCCCATTATTTCTGTCGCCAGGGTGTCATTGTGGATCGTTCCATAAATAACTTCCAATGGCTTTAAATAGAATGAATCGTTTTGAACTTTGGTAATATTTCCTGCTATCCACTGATGGCTTTCCAGTTGGAATGCTATGTAAGAACCTTTTATGTATATAGTGATGGTTCGATTGTTCTTTCTGAACATCAGAATACCAGGTTGTGAATATCCTATTAAAAAGAATAGCGCCAGAATTGTTGTTATAGCGACCTTATTCATTCTTATTAAAGCTAACATTATGCTGCTGATCGACTATACAACTAAAAGTTAAAGGATTGTCAGTCTTTTATTTTTGAAAGACAACTGTTTATTCTGATAAGGGTTTTTACTTATATCCTCTCCGCATCAAATTAAATATGTACCTATTTATTCATAAAAGTTTAAATTGTAAAGATCAAATGTCAAATTCATGAACTATTTAAAAATTGCATGGAGAAACCTGAAAACGAATAAAGGATTTACGTTCATCTATATTCTTGGCTTATCCATAGGACTTGCAGTTGTTATCGTGGACGGTTTATGGATCAGGGATGAATTGTCTTTTAATAAATATCATAAGAACTATGATCGTATAGCTCAGGTTATGAATCATGATCTGATAAACGGTGAGCGTCTCTCGCTGGTTTGGAATCCGGTACACCTGGGGGATTTGCTTAAAACGGAATTCGGAAGTGATTTTAAGCACATCATTATGTCTACCTATCCGGGCCCTCATGTATTGACCTTTCAGGATAAAAAGTTCAGCGAACAAGGAAATTACATGGACCAGGATGCACCTGAAATGCTGGGCCTGGAAATGATAAAAGGCAGTCAGCAGGGTTTGAAGAATATCTACACAATCCTTCTCTCAGAAAGACTGGCCAGGTCGCTGTTTGGAAATAAAGATCCCATCAACTCCGTCGTTCGTTTAGACAACCAGGCCGATGTAAAGGTGGCCGGGGTATACAAAGATCTGCCGTTCAACTCTGATTTTAAAAGCCTCTCTTTTATCGCTTCCTGGGATTTGTACCTGGCTTTAAACCCGGGAATAAAATCAGGAAACCCCTGGTATAACAACAACTACCTGACTTATGTACAGATTGAGGATCGGGGAAATTTCAAGTTGATATCTGACAAAATCAGGGATATTGAGAAAAACAATCGCCCGAAATCGGAGGTGGATCCTTACAAGACTGTCTTTTTTTTACAGCCCATGGCTAAATGGCATTTGTATTCCGAATTTAAAAATGGAGTGAATACCGGCGGACGTATCGAATGGGTCTGGCTGTTTGGTGCAGTTGGTCTTTTCATTTTATTGCTTGCCTGCATCAATTTCATAAATTTAAGCACCGCAAATTCACAGAGAAGGGCAAAGGAAATCGGAATCAGAAAAACGATCGGCTCACTCAGATACCAATTGTTCATTCAGTTTTTGACTGAATCTACGCTGATTGTCGTTCTCTCCAACATCGTGTCATTGATTATTGCCCTTGCTGTTTTGCCATTTTTCAACGAGCTGACGGATAAAAGTCTTTCCATTCCCTGGGGTTCGCCTGTATTCTGGTTCATTTTTCTGTTTACAGTTTTGGTAACAGGCGCACTTGCCGGTTTGTATCCGGCGCTTTATTTGTCATCTTTTAAACCCGTGAAAGTGCTGAAGGGTGAATTCAGGTTTGGGCGATTGGCCATTTTTCAACGCAAGAGTCTACTCATCTTTCAATATGGTATTTCTGTCGTATTAATTATCTGCACTCTTGTCATTTATCAGCAAATTGGATTTGCAAAAAACAGGTCAGTCGGATACCAGTTCAAACATTTGATCACATTTCCCATATCACCGGAAATCAACTCCCATTTCTATGCTTTCAGGGATGAATTGATAAAATCCGGAACTGTGATTGAAATGGCAAAATCAGCAAACCCAACCATTGATTATTATATTTCGGATGGCCGGATTAAATGGACTGGTATGGACCCGAATCTTCCATATAGTTTTCCCATCAGCAACGTAACGACTGAATACGGAAAAACCATCGGATGGCAGATTAAGGAAGGCCGTGATTTTTCCAATTCCGTTATTTCTGACTCATCAGCCTTTATTCTGAATAATGCTGCCATAAAGTTTATGGGATTTAAGGATCCGATTGGCAGGACGATAGACTGGAATGGTAAATCATTTCATATCATCGGCGTAGTCAATGATATCATTTTCGAATCACCTTATGGAACTGTCCAGCCCTATATATATCAAATGACCGGCGATCAAAGTTATTTTGTCACCGCAAGCTTAAACAGTCAGATTGGAATTTCCCATTCACTCGAACTGTTCAAAAAAACCTTTGAAAAGTATAGTCCAGCACTGCCATTTGATTTCCAATTTGTTGACAGGGAATATTCTAAAAGGTTCGGAGAGGAGGACCGTCTCGGGAAACTGGCAAGTGTCTTCTCCATCCTGGCTATTTCTATTTCATGTTTAGGTATTTTCGGATTGGCGACCTTGATGGCCAGCCAGCGTATCAGAGAAATAGGAATTAGAAAAGTTTTAGGATCCTCCATATATAATCTATGGAGACTGTTGTCTGGGGATTTTATTAAACTCGCATTCATTTCATTGTTCATTGCTTCACCCATCGCTTATTACTTTATTCACAGGTGGCTACAATCATATCCTTACCATATTGAAATCTCCTGGTTGGTTTTTGCAGTAACAGGATTGGGCTTAATTGGTATTACTTTATTAACTATAAGTTTTCAAATAATAAAAGCAGCGTACAAAAACCCCGTTAATATTTTACGGGCAGAGTAATCAGGAAAATTTGTCCGGAGTCCCAAGTACTTGTTATCTCTATTGTAAAATGATTAGAAAAATGAAACTCTTTAAAATCATAAGGCTTGTTTTGATTTTCTACAGAAGCTTTCTTTTTGCATCACTATTAATAACAGCTTGTTGCGTGGGATTATTCTGGGAATACGGCATGAGTATTTTTGCGATATTGTTTTGGTTTAAGGTGGCAACAATAGGCTTAACCTATTATTTTATAAATAGCTACAAATACAATGACTATTATTACTTTCAAAATTTAGGAGTTTCCAAGACTCTACTTTGGATGGCAACAATCACGTTTGATCTGTTTTTATTTGTATTACTTATTTTTCAGACTTATAGGCTCAAATGAAGCATATTCTTGAGGCTGATGGAATTCAACTTGAATTCAGGGGAAGAAAAATACTTTCCGATATTTATCTGAAATGCGAAACGGGAAAGGTAACCGGTCTTTTAGGTAGAAATGGAGAAGGGAAATCCTGCCTGATAAAGATCATTTATGGCACCATAATATGTGAAAGCTCTATTCGTTTTGACTATAACACATGGCAAAGTAAGATGAAAAGGCCCGAGTTATTGCTTTGTCTTCCTCAGTTCAACTTTATTCCGAAAAGCCTTTCCTTAAAGAGAGTATTCCAGGATTTTGGACTGGATTATGCCGGTTTTCAAGCAAGATTTCCGGAATTCAAGGCAGCACCTAAATCAAGTATAGGTAATTTGTCAGGAGGAGAACGGAGATTAATAGAGCTGTATATAATAGTGCGATCAAAAACCCGGTTTGCATTGCTTGATGAGCCATTTACCCATCTAAACCCCATTCAGATAGAAAAGGCAAAGGAGCTCATATTGGAAGAAAAGAAGAATAAGGGCTTGCTAATAACTGATCACATGTTTAGAAATGTCACAGACATATCCGATAATTTGTACGTGCTAAAAAACGGTAAAACCTATCTGACGAACGATTTGGATGATATTGAAACACTTGGATATGCAAAATTATAGCGGTAAAAATTGGATGTCTCCCAATCCATCGGATAATTAGACTCCTCAATTGTTTTTATAAAGGACGTCATTCAGCTCTAAGACTATTTATAGGGTTTGCCAGCCCTGCTTTGATTGCCTGGAAGCTCATAGTCAGAATACCAACCAGTATAGCTAAAATCCAGGCCGAGGCAAACATCCACCAGCTGATTTGAATTCTATAAGCGTAATTTTGAAGCCATGAATACATAAAATAATAAGCAACAGGCGACGCAATCGCTATGGCAATAAAAATCAATTTCAAAAAGTTCTTTGAAAGCAGAAATACTAAACTAAAAACGCTGGCCCCCAACACCTTTCTTATACCAATTTCTTTCGTCCTTCTCTCAAGGCTAAAAAGAATCAACCCAAATAGTCCCATGCACGAAATAAAGACAGTCATGAACATGGCAAGATTCATTAATGTAGATGTAGTTCGCTCTTTTTCATACATGCCGGCGATTGATTCATCCAGAAAATGGTAGTCAAACAGAATTCCTGGATATACTTCATCCCATAAAGCATTTATACTCGCTAATGTCTCTTTTAATTCACCGACATGCTTCTCTTTTTTTGATAATCTGAGTACAATCTCCCTTTGATCTTCTGGTATATTTCCAATGCAAAATGGGGTGATCGCCTCATGTAGGGTTTTGGTGTGATAATCAGAAACCACGCCAACGATTGGAATCATTTTATGACCAGAATTCACATATTGGCTGACTGCATCTGCCGGGTGGTTAAATCCCAGCAATTTGGATAAAGATTCGTTGATTACCAGTTCACTTAAACTGTCTCTAGGCAGGAGATTCCTTCCCGCTAATAATTTCATTTGGTATGAGGGGATAAAATTTTCATTTCCTTCATCCATTCCAACCAATAGCGAATGGTCCTTTTTGCCTTTATATTGAATATCCATAAGATTGCCAGCGGGGCCAATGGGTGGAAAAGCTTCCAACCCAAGCATTTGAACGGCGGACAAATGTTTTAATTTCTCCGCAAGTACTTTTACTTT
>JBGPBW010000237.1:0-7586 GCA_041481385.1 Puia sp. | reverse complement strand
GGGGATCACGGCCATCAGCACATAACCGGGCGCATAAGGGAAATCATTTTTATATTCATGTGCATTGAGGGCAAAACTGTGGTTGATGCATTTCACTTTGAACAACTGGGGAAATTGCTGTAGAACGATCCGTTCGTAATCAAATGCCTGGATCGCCCTTCCCTTATGGCGGAGCGTTTCACTTACTCTTACGTAAAATTGCTGCTGGATTTCCGGAACGAGACCACCAAAAGAATCGTAGGGCTGGGTGACGGATTTGACGGATGCGTCTGCTTCGTTAAGTTTCGAAATACTTCCGGCCGTAAGCGGTTGCGCCAGGCGGAGTTTATCGTTGGCATCATCGTTGGTGAAAACCACTTTGATGGCCTGGGTGAGGATGTCGGTGGTTTCGCTTACGGATCCGCTGTTCTGCGGAATGGTGGCCTTGATCCAGTGCATACCCGCCGGCATCACGGTATTGTCCTTCGTCATATTAGCCGGCAGTGCAAATTTGATGATGCCGGTACTCGTCAGGTTTTTTGTTGCATCGTCCATCACTTCGAATCCGGTCCTCAAAGGTTTCCAGGTATTGTTGTCGAGGTAGTACCAGAAAACTTCTTCGGGATCCGATTCGGAATCCGATGTTGCTTCAGCCAGTTGAAACAATACATTCAGGTTGTCTCCAGGCACAAGATTCTGCAGTCCCAGGAAGAGGGTGCCTTCGTCGCAGAATTCAGGAAATAAGGTGGGCTGGAGGCTTAGTTCTTCCGATTTGTAAGTGCCATTATATGGATATAGGTGAATCAGGTCAACATCTTCAAAATTTGCAATTGCTTTATAGTCAACGGAAATATTACTGATGGTCGGTGTCCATGGTTCATTGGGAATGACAGCCTGGAAGCTCGCAATATTATTTATAAATGTATTTAAGCCATCAATTGTCCCAAATAAATTCGCAGCATCTGCAGCAAGATGATCCCCGAATGGTAAAGGAGCCAGGATGGTTCGGATACGGTCTGCATTTCCACCTGTTATATTACCTACTGCAGGTGTATTTGCAACGATTCCATTAGCGCCATTAACATCTATATCTACGTTAGCGGCTAACTGATCTGCTGAAGCCACTGTGGCTTTTATATCATCAGAACTGAAAACGATCGGATCCCCGTTTTGATCGAAATACACTGCTCCGTCAACCGTTTGAGGTAACTTTCCGAAAGCCAGCATCTGTCTGGCTAAAATAAAAGGATAGATGCTGTGCTGAAAATCCTGGCATTTTAATGTTATTCTGATAAATCCAAATCGGGTAGCGACCGTCATTTTTTTAATCCCGGTGTACACATTTTTTTCTATAGCATAGGGTAAAGCCGGAACAAAATCAGTGGCCCTGATTATCGCATACTGGTATAGATAATTTTGATTGTCTGTGCAATTAATTCCTGTGGCCGCGAAATCCTGGAAAAACTCACATTTTATATCTGCGGGCATCGGTTTACAATCGAAATCAGGCATACCTTGGCAATGTTTCCAGATTTCCCAGTCACCGTCCTGCAAAATGGAAATTTGAATTTTAAAATCGTCTTCCGTAACTACATTGGAAGGCGGATGACCAAGTAAATGGGTTTGGTACGCCAGATAATATTTTTTAAAATCCGCTGGCTTGTTTGTCCAATTCAGATTTACATATACCTCCTGCCATTTTTTTAAAAATATTTCTTCTGATCCAATGTAAAAGTTAGAGTCGATTTTTGGCCTTGCACTGAAGGGAAGGATCGGTGCATTCACATCCATTAATGAATCATCACTTTGTACAATAATATTTTTAAGTCCGCACACGTCTACTTCTATTAAAGGGATTGCAAGATTTTCCTGGCTAATGGTTACATTTCTAAAAAAATGATAGTAGGAAATCACCTGCAATCCCGGCCCCGGACCAATGAGCAGACAACAATCATCGAGCATCTTACAACAATCTCCTGAGTCGTCCTGATCTACTTCCGGATCTTTGGGGATCTTCCATTTCAGTTTGATATGGTCATTCAACTGTACTTTAACGACGGGCTTCATCGTTCCGAAATCTTCTATAAGTACACTCTTGTCATAAGCGGCCACAGAATCTGTAGCGGGAGCCAGTGTGGCTGTTATTTGTAGTTTGAAAGTATTTCCGATTCCAAGGCCCGGATCCATGGAAATGGTATAATCATCGGCTGCCGGAATGATCCAATTCTTTTGCCCGCTAAATCCCAGATTCAATATTTTCTGAGGCGGGAACAGGGTGTCCAGTATCGCACGCTGGTCCGCATCAAAAGCGTTTGGCAGGGTAGTGAGAAAATTATCCCAGGCTGTCCATTCCGCCGTGTCCTCCGTTTCGAATAAAGGCAGGTCGCAATAACAAGGCTTAACAGCTGCCGGAATATGCAGGAAATTTTCCCTGATGGATGCGATAAAATCTTTGGTAAATCCTTTTTTCAGCGCGAGTTTAAAAATATCTTCACTGAGATAGACATATTTCTTATTAATATTCGCTAACACCTGGGGATAGATGATGCTTGAACGCAGGAACCAGGGGTATGGATTTGGTTCCGGTGCCGGGGGATTGGGTAACTGATCGTTGCAACAATTTTTATTGTCTGCGACAATGGAGTCCCCCAGATCTCCACAAATTGAATCGATCAATGTACATGGAAGATCGATGGTTATTGTTCTTGTACTGCCGGTTTGCAGTAGCAATACCTGCGACGCCAGGATGAATCCGAGGCGGGCATTGGGATAAGGAACAATATATTTCCCCTCCGGATCTATGTATTTGCTTTCATGCGCACCAAGTGTAGGGAAATTTTTCGGGTCGTCAGTGAACGGTTTATCCACTCCATTGGCCATCAAGGCATTGGGCGCCATATACACGCCTTCCACATAGGTTTGAGCCAACGCCAGTTGATTATTTAGGAAAAGCGTTTTCTTATCGGCAATCGTCGTCTGGGTTACGACGATGTCATCATCCAGTGCAAAGAGAATTTCCTGTGAATTCTTATCCTTGCCGTCTTTTACGAGCAGTCCTTTTTTGAGCAGGTAACTTTTAAGTGCTTTCTGGATCTCAAAAACAATATTGGCTTTGTCCGGGATGGCTCCCTGCGACTGAAACTGCAGGATGTCTTTATAAAAATAGTCGAGGTGTTTTTTTGTATATTGATTGAGGTCGTTCTGCAGCTGGCGGAACATGTTCAGAAAGGCAAACAACAAAGCCAGGTGCGGCGGATGTTTTTTCTGCAGTTCTTCTTTCAGCGGAATAAAACTCGGCTCCAGGTTATTCATTGCAGCGGTGGCCAGGGCTTTGACTGCGTCCGTGAATACCGTCAACAGTGCACTCATGTCATCATAGAGATTGATCAGCCGCTGATGCGCGCTGGTCGTGCCCGCAGAGAAACTGGTATCCACAGCATTGATCATCGTTGAATCCAGTCCCCATACCGGATTCGTTGATAGTTTCAGAAAATCGATCCTGTTGATGCCATAGGTCTGCACACCCGCATTCACATATTTGATGAACTGCTGAACAGGTCCCTGCAGTTTGTTCCTGATCAGCGCTTCGATCGTCACAACTAACGGGAGACTACTATCCTTCAGCGTAAGGTGCCAGTTGTTGATATTATTAATGAACCTGTAGTAAACAGAAAAGGAGAGAAGTTGCAGTCCTGCTCCCGAAGGCCTGCGTTGAAAAATCTTTTTATATAACGCCAGGCTCGTGTCTGTATCCTGCTGCGGAAATTTTATGATGGAGGCGAGTGAAAAGGGAACACTGTTTTTAAAAAAGGGCTGCCAGTCGTTTACATTCAGCTGAAGGTCGTAGAAGTTGATGTGCCGGGACATCTGCACAAAATAATCCAGCAGGTCGGCCAGTGTACGCGCATCGATCTTGGCAGCGCCCGACAAGAGGCTGTCCATTACCCGCTGGCTCTGACTCGTGCCGGGATCATTCTGAAAAGGGTGTATGAGGCAATCACAATCCATAAGGGAGTTTTCGGTCGGTTTTATTTATCAGATCTTAGTTAGGCTGGCCCGACGGCTTCTTTCAGATAATAATCGTACACATAATTATATCTGGAATTGGTTTCCGGTATGGTATACTCCACAGTGATCGTGAATTTTCCTTCAATGAGATCCGTTGAATTCGCTGCGGTCACATCCACATTTTCCGCGATGATGCGGGGCTCATAAAACAGTATGGAATTTTCCACATGGTGTTTAATCAGCCCGATCAAACTATTGTTCAGTGATTCAAACATATAGTCGTTCAGGTTGCAACCATAATCGGGTTGCATCACTCTTTCACCGAGACTCGTAGACAATAAAATATCCAGGCTCTCTTTGATGTCTTCGATATCACTCACCATTTCCACTGTACCTGCGTTGTAATCGAAACTGGGAGGGAAGGCCCAGCCCGTTCCAAGAAATGAATTGTAAGGAATGTTCATCATTTTTATTTTTAGTTATCCGCCTATCTGAACCGTTGGAAATCCGCCCACGATCACTCCTCCATGCGCAGTGAGGTCACCCTGCCTCGCAGCCATTCGCCCGCCAATCAAAACTGTCGTTGATCCTTTCACAATAATATCCGGCGGACCCGCGCATACACAGAGGTCCGTTACCACGGAAGCGGGAAGACTTCCAATGAGCACGGTTGGCACACCGGGTCCGGTAATCGGTCCGCCCACATGAGGATTCGGCGTGGCCAGGGGGCAGGTATGCATGTCGGTAATTCTTGCAGCTGATGGCATATGATTAATTAATTTTTACCGGAAGTCCTGTAATCTCTGTCGGTCCCTGACCAGCCAGTTTGGCCGTTGCGCCCGAAATACTCACATCCGCATCGGCTTTTATTGACAAAGACGGAGCGCCGATAGACAAAGAAGTTCCGCCGCTGAGTGTAAGAACAGCTCCGGCTTTGATGTCAATATTCTTCAGACTTTCCATCGATATGCCGGACGACTGCATAGTGATTTTATTCTGACTCTGATCGGTGATTACAATTTTTTGTCCCTGCTCATCCAGCGTAATACTGTTACCCGCAGGGGTATCGATGGTTATCGTTTTCGTATTGTCGTTAAAATGCACGTGCATTTTGCTGCGTGTGGTAAATCCCTTTTCATCATTGGCGTCCTGAGCGGGAATGGGCGCCGGTTTTTTGCTGCTGTTTACCTGGCCCAGCAAAATGGGATCGCGCGGATCGTTGTTGATAAATCCGATGATCACTTCGTCGCCGATCTCGGGACGAAATACGGCTCCCCTCGAATCCCCCGCATCGAGGCTCGCGATCCTTGTCCACACGCCCTGGGCATTATTGTCGATTACGGGAATTTTTACCTGTATGCGATCCTGTCCATCGGGGTCGCCTTCCAGTTTCACCACCACCCCAATCTGCAATCCCTGGATGGCGCCAACGAGTCCAGCTGAAGGAAGATCTTCGAGATCCCGATATAAAAAGCCATGTCGCGTGGGATCAAGACCAAACTGAATTTGTGTTTCCCAGACACCGTTTCCCATGTCCTGCCTTACTGCAGTGGTATAAGCCATTCCGTTAAAACGATCACTCACACCGGTGATCTTCACCGTGTCGCCGGGTTTGATATCACCAAAGCCAATAAATTTTGCGCGGCCGCGAATTTTGGAAAGGCGGCTTCGCAACAGAATGCCATCAGTCCAATCCTGTAATTCCTGTTCGAGTTTATGGCCGCTATGGTGCATTTCATAATTATCCGGACTGGTTGCTGCCGCGATATCTGATCCCTTGATATTGCCAGGTTCCGCCAGTGAAACAGATGAAGAATCTGTTTTGAACAATTGCTGGTTGCTGTAATCCCAGGAACTGCCATGCACATTTTTGAACTGGTATCGTGCATCGATTTCAGATTCGAATTCCAAAACTGAAGATCCATAATTCACCTGCAATACTTCCTTGTTTTGAATAACGGGCCTTGCAACTTTTACGGTGCCGTCGTTTACAAGTACAAGCATACCGTTGGCTTCCGCACGCAGCAACATGAAATCCCAGTCTGACAAATGGTGTTGCACCAATTCCTTGTGTTTGAGTTTGGTCGTTTCGGGATCTGAGGTCAGTTTATATTTTTGAACCAGTTCATCAAAAACATTGCTGTCTTTTACATTTTCAAAATATTTACTGTGCCGGCCGATCGTCATCTTCACGGCTTCATCCATGCAGTCGATCAGCAGCTGACTATGCCCGTTAGCCTTAACTTTCACGGCGTGTTTGATGATGATTCCTTTGAAAGCCTGTTTGTTTTTGGAATCGCGGCCCATATTGATCTGGATCTTATTTCCGGGAATAAAATCATTTGAATTGCTGATGGCAAAACTTCGTGCGGCTGCGTCGCCGTCGATGATCACGATCTTGACAACCGGCACGCGGTTCACTTCTTTCAATATCGAAATCGACATCAGCTTGTATGTCGGGTCGGCTTCCTTACCATTGATCAAAATATTGTAAGTGGCGACGTCGTTCTTTGCGGGATTCGGTATGATGAGTTCTTCAGGCATCGTTCTTATCTATGGGTGGAAAAAATAGTGAGATGCCAGCTTTCAGATTTCTCGGACTCGTGAGGTCATTAGCTCTCGCAACCTGTAAAAAATAAGCGGAGTCATCGTAGATATCGTAGGTGAGCAGATCCAGGCGATCTCCTCCTCTTGCAATACGCTGGTGGGTCAGGTCGGGTGAAGAAATGTGATTGGCCGCAAAGATGGCCGCCTCCGTTTCATATTTGAGAAAGGTTGCGCTGATTTTCGCACGCAAAGGATCACCATTGGCTTTGAATAATGAATAATTAATTTCCAGGTGGGAAAGCACGCAGGGAAATTTTACTTCAGATCCCCAGCGGACAATCAAAAACCGCGGCCGGTGAATTTTTCCGTCGTACTGAACGCAGTCGGTAAATGCCAGGATCTGATCAGATACCTCCACCGTTTTAAGACTGTCCAGATATCCTTCCATGGTTCTTGTTCCATCCAGTATGAACTCAATTTTCAGTTCTTCCGGCGCTGTGGATTTATATCTCGGATCGGTGCCTGGTTGTCCATGACCCCGGCTGGTGTCCAGCTCAATATGGCTGGTCTTTGTAAATGTTTCCGGATTGATGGGCGTGGAAAAAGAATCCACTTCTTTTTTGAAATCATTTTTTTCAAAAGCGTGGATGATCAGCTTGGAAAGCACCTTGGTGTTTTTATCTGCCATTCTTTTCTTTTAAAATGTCCAGTATTTTTTCAACACAGGTTTTTATCAATTCTTCATTGGGAGATGCATCATTGTTACCGGCACCACCACCGGTTCCCGGCGCTCCTCCCGTGGCACCTTCCGGAACCACTACGGCTTTAATGACCAGTTCTCTTACCTCCAGTGCCATATTTCCTGAGTTTTTTGATGAATGAATCAGGGCTCGGACAGGATGAGCCTGTTATAATTCAGCTCCAGCGTTTCAATCAGCACGGCTCCCTGTTCCGCATTGAGTTCTCCCATTTTCCAGCTCCTGGGCCAGACATTGTTGATGGTCCAAAGCATCAGCGGTTTATGTTCTTCATTGAGCAGTTTGACCACGACG
>JBGPBW010000236.1:0-7587 GCA_041481385.1 Puia sp. | reverse complement strand
ATTTTTTTAAATATAAAAAGGAAACTGAAGTTGTCACATTATATGATTCATTAACAAGCAGAGAAAAAGCGATGTATAAGTTGCCTATTGTGCTCGAAAATATATCAGGCAAGCCAAGCATAATTGATGTAATTCCGCAAATGATGAGTAACGGATGTTTCCCCCTCGTTGCATATCATACAAAGATAAATTTAAAAGATACCCTTGCTATTGAGAGAGAAAATCTGGAGGTTAAAAAGGACGTGAACAGAATTTTCAATGGCATAGGTGAAAATAAAAAATACATTCTTTATCAGGCTTTCAATGAATTGCCAGATGGTCAGCATCCGGTTAAGCGTTATACGATGGTAGATAGCAGTCTGAGCACTGTAGGTGTGCAATAATGGCAGAAAGGAATAAGTGATTTCGCCTAGCAAAGGGAAATTGTGCATAATTATTTAAGGAAAGAATACAATAAAAAAGGAATCGCATCAGGGTTGAATAATTATCACGGAATGTTTATTTTTCAAAACATCCCATACCACTATGAAATTTCCTCTTTCCGGCATTCCTGTATTTTCGATTGTTGTTTTCCTGAATGCCTGCAGCAATCCTCCACAAGCTCTGGTGAACAAAGACAGTCTGGCAAGTGAAATGAATCGTCATGCGCTCGATGGTATATTGTATTTCTTTGCACCGGAATTCGACAGTACACATCTTGTGGCAACCGGTGAATGTGATTGCTGTTCGGCCAATATTGCATTTCTCGACGACAGCATTTTTCTCAATATTGATTATTGTGAGGACGGATGTACCTACGGGAAAGGTAAATACCAAATCAATGATCAGGAGCTCACATTGAACTATGATAGTGTGACGGTTGAAAAGATTTATCCGGAGCCGGACAGTTCAGGACAAACGGTTGCTGACTTTGTCTACAATACGGTCATTCACAAACCGGACACGCGGGTCTACAGAAAGAGTGCGTTTAAAGGCAGGATCATCTTTGCAAGTAATAATGAATTCGGTGCCATAGATACTGGCAGCAGTTGTTTCAGTATGATGAAGAGTATTCGTGCCCAGGGGATCTGGGACCGGTTGAATGCAGATCCGAAATTAATCAGTCAGTTAACTATGGATCCCGTAAATACCAAACTGATCGGCAAATGGTCTCTGCCCGGTGAGCGGAGTGCCAGTTTCCAAATTTTGGAAAAAACCATTTATTTTTTAGATCAGCCCAAAAAGTATCCCTACGAAATTCAGAACGACAGTTTGAAAATCAAATACGACAACTACGAAACGGCATTCGGAGTGAGCATGAAGGGCAGCGATACCCTTATTTTCGAGGGCGATGACCGTCAGGTCTATTACCGGTCCAAAAACTAACCCATTGACCATGAATCAGATGCCCGGCAAAGGTTTGAACCGAATAGAGTTTTGCAAAGACTGCATACAAAGCAGACGACTTTTGGCAAATCTTACCAATGGAGCGCATCAAATCTGGATTTTCTTTCAAATATTCCTGCATCCAACTCCGTCCAGACACAGGATCCGCGATATCTGCTGAAACCCATTTGTTAAACCTGGAAACCCGTTAGGGAAGAGCCGTGGAATCGGCTATCTTAGTTCGGAATAAAACTTCAGTGAGATGTCCCGTGGTAAAGGACGATACCATTTCTTATTTTTTCTGTTTCTGATTAATGTCAATCGTCCGGCATTCGCCCAGAATTTTGTTTTTGCTCAACTCACCGGTACACCCATGAATACGACGGGTTGGAATCTGCAGGGCCTGGCACATATTCGGAATATTCTAAGCACCGACAGTTCCGAATTATTACTCTGTTCCGATTTTAATTCCAGTGGAGCAGCTTTTTTTAATCAGCCAATCAATCTCTCTTTCTGCAAAAAATGGATTGCAGAATTTGATTTTCGCATGTACGACGGCACCGGTGCAGACGGTATCGCATTCTGCTTCCTGGATGTGCCGCCCGTAGGTTTTGTCATTGGAGGAGGTTTGGGTATACCTTCTACCGCAAATGGGTTAAAAGTCTGCTTTGATACCTGGAACAATTGTATTCCTTTCGATCCGAATTTTGTGCACGAGAACATGCCCAAAATTGAAATCCGTTACGGCATTGGATATGATAAAAATGACGGCCAGTCCAATCTGATTGTCGGTGAGTGTTTAAGTGAGCCGACCCGGGATAATTATGACGGAAAATTATCCTATATACGATCCCCTTCATATAACCACGCCAAAATTGTTTATGATCATGATACGATTCAGGTATATGTGAATGACACGCTGTATTTGACCGGAGTCCAGGCATTTAATTTTACCGGATATCTCGGTTTTACGGCCAGCACGGGCGGTTATTCTGACAACCACTCGATAAAAAATGCCATCATTTATACAGAAATGCCACCTTCTTATGCCGGAGCCGATAAGGGGTTTTGTCCTTACGATACATTACGGCTGGGCGGTCCGGCAAATCCCGATTACACCTATTCCTGGTATCCGGCAAATAATTTAAATGATACCACGCTGTCTGCACCGCTATTGCATATCGTAAACGATTCGCCGGCAGTAAAATTCCTTACCTACTATATAACGACTGCTTTCAAATCCAATCCGGGTTGTTTTTCGAGAGACAGTATTACGGTTCAGGCCTACGACCTCCCGAAAGTGAATTTTATGATGCCTGAGATTTGTCTCACCGATGCCAAAGCACAATTCTACGACAGCACTACAACAAAGGACAGTACCCTGCTTCCCTTTTCCTATAAATGGTCTTTCGGTGATCCGAATGCAGGACCCGGCGATCCGGACAGTTCGGTATTACAAAACCCTTTTCATATATATACTGCTGCAAGTCATTATCCAATGACCCTGACGGTAACGAATAATAAAGGCTGCGTGTCAACCGGATCCAAAACCTTTACTGTAAATGGTGCCGTGCCCCTGGCAGCCTTGAATGTAGAGCAGTCATCTGCTCTGTGCAGCAATCGCCTGGTAAACATTAGCAACGAGAGCACGGTAGACTTTGGATCCATTACCAGGCTCCAGATCGATTGGGGCGATTCAGCCGGAAAACTGGAAACGGACGAAAACCCATTCCCGGGTAAAATATATGGGCATCAATATCCGAATCCGGTCACAGCAAATAATGCGGGTTATACGATCCGGATGATTTCTTATTCTGGAATCAGCTGCCTGAATGAAACCGAACAGCAGATCAACGTACTTCCTGCACCGCACGTGTTATTCAATCCCCTGCCTTCTTTCTGTGATTATGATTCTGCGGTGATGCTGACGGAGGCTTCGGAAAGCACAAATTTGCCAGGATCTTTTTCATACTCCGGTGTTGGGATAACACCCGAAGGTTTGTTTATTCCGGGTTTGGCAGGTCCCGGGAAATTTACACTGTTATGTACCTATACTAACGGTAATGGATGTACGGATTCGGCTTTCCAGACTGTTACAGTAATCGCGCCACCGGTCGTGAATGCAGGAAACGATACATCCATTGTAGTGAACCAGCCGCTGCAATTGCAGGCTTTTTCCGATCCCGTCGATGAGATCAGCTATTGGTGGTCGCCATCCACGGGACTTTCAGATCCGGCAATCGCCAATCCCATCGCACATTTATCACCGGATATGGAGAAAATGTTATACACCGTGAGGGCCACGGATACTTCCGGATGTTTTGGTGTTGATACTGTGCAGGTAAAAATATTCAAAACCGAACCCAGCATTTTTGTGCCCAATGCCTTTACACCCGGTGGAATAAGCAATAATATTTTCAGACCCATTCCTGTAGGAATTTCATCCCTTTCTTATTTCAGGGTCTACGATCGTTGGGGACGACTGGTGTACAGCACTTCGCGATTAGGCGATGGCTGGGATGGTAATGCATCCGGTAAACCCCAGGACAGTGGCGGATATGTGTGGATGGTAAAGGGAACTACTTATACAGGCGAGACCATTACAAAACGGGGAACCATGGTACTTCTACGCTGACGTTTGATATGGATCAATTTCAAAACAACAAATAAGGTTATCCTTCAAAAATCTTTTGACTGGGATCAAGTTATAAAAGCTTCCTAAAATTAAATTTTCCTTCAGTTCATAACAGTTCTATCATTGCGTGATAAGTAAGTTTTGGGCAGGCTCTGATTTTATTACTGCCCAGGCTCCTAAACCCCGACCAAATTTCCGAATGGGCTTTATACTTGATTGCGCATGCGTACACTGTGATTACTATCAGGAAGGCATCCTGCTGGGGCCCTTCATGCCCCAGGGTTGCTTTTATTTCCCAGCCCTACATGCTGAAAGAAAGAAGATCATCCAAATCAATATCGCCAGGTATTTGGAATTAAATGCCTGTCCTGAGTCCAGGGACAATAACGAAGAATTAGCGCGGTTTAAATCCGAGAAGAAATTACTTTATTTTGAACAGGACATGTTCGAATGGAACGGGAATGAAAATGAAATCCTGTCTGAATCGCCACACCTTCAGGCGAGATATAACTTCTGTCCGCAATGTGAGCAATATGGGTTGCAGTTTGATATCTGGGGACCCTTTGAATAATTACACTTTTTAAGTGCCCTTCTTTTGATTACTCACTTACAAAATGACCCACAACACATTCAACGAATTTCTCTCTGGGATGCGGGGCCTTCACCTGTGAGCAGCAATGCTGGATGGCCTGCATGATCACCTGCGGTGATTTCAGCGGGTAATGTTTTTTGAGTTTCTCAGCCAGGTATTCCGTTTCCCAGCGCTCGGCACATGAAAATTTAGAAGGGTCTTTTTCTTCATGTACTTTCCGGTTGTCGTATGAATTCCAGTCTTCAAGCAGTATGGGATGTGGCATGGAGGTTGTTTCAGCAAAGGTAGGTTGTTTTTTCGCTGTTCACTGCTGACAACTTTAAACCTCCGAATCCCGAAATAATTATACATTCAGATCCTGATTAAATCGGGTGCGCATGTCATCCTCTATACTTTATTTGATTATACCTACAGTTATCGCAATATTGATTGTCAGGCGAAGAGCAGGCAGGCGTAGGCGTTAGGCTTTAAGCTAAAAGCTTCAGCTTAAAGCAAGAGCCATTTTCCCAAAGCATTGCTCCATTCCCAATTGAGCAAAATGGGACATCTGACCAAAATCGGTGTCTTCCGTAACCGTCATTTCGGTCTTATCCTTTCCCAGTGTTTTGAATACGACGATGGTGCGAATGTCTTCGGGAAAATCAGACGGCATGCCCAATGCGACGGGCGACATTTTATTTCCCTTGGCATCGGCGAGGTTTTGAATGAATTCGATATGCTGATGATGTATGATCTTGGTATAATTCCAGATGCTGTACATGTCACCGCCGCCAAATGCTGCAGGGCTCCTCATGCAAACGATGGATTTGGCACCCTCTTTAAAATGAATCTCGGCACTCGGACAAGTAAATCGATCGGGCCCCCACCAGCGTCTCACAAGTTCGGGATCGGTCCAGATTTTCCAGACCAGTTCCACCGGCGCATCAAAAATTCGGGTTACTACGACGTTATTAGCCATGGTATACAATTTTATTTTTTGATTCAAATAATTTACCTCCGGTCCATGCACAGGGCAATGCGGTCAGAACCAGCGCGATCCCATACCAGTGCGGTGGCACATCCCACTTAACGATCAGCCCGGTCAAACTGATGGCGAGGCCAATATATCCACCGATCATGGCCAGCCGGAGCGGGCGCATGGCTGCAAATTTTGCGGTGAAATAAGATCCCGTCGTATTATAAATGCACCTGTAGATAATGATGACCACGATCAGCCAGGAAGGGTTGTCACTAAATGGGTTTGTTTTCATGATCCCTGTTTTGAACAGGATAAGGTCCGTGACTAAGGTGAGGATCACGGTGATCAAAAATCCCAGGAATAGGGCTCCTATGTTTTTTAGAACTTTATTTTTCATATAGCGCTATTTTGATTTTGCTGTAACGTGGACACGGATCTTTTTTTTGTCGCTGGTTTTCAGTTCATGCACAAGGGCACCCATTTTATCCAGTCTTTTTTCCCAGAACATCCGGTACTGCTCCACCCAAACCGATACCTCGTTCAGTTTTTGAAATTTCGCCTGGCAAACCCGTTCCCTGCCCTGCTTTTTGATCACCAGCAGTCCGCATTCCGTGAGGATCTTGATATGTAGTGATATGGCCTGCCGGCTGCTGTCAAAATTCTCAGCGATGGCATTTAGATTTAAAGGCTCCCTGGCAATAAGGCCGATGATTTCCCTGCGGGTTGGATCTGCGATGGCCTGAAACACATCTCTTCTGATTTCCATTCTTATATTTTATCATGCCGCTGTTTATATGCAAGCATCTGATTGCAAATATAAGGCAAGTATTTGCTTGCGCAAATTTATTTTTTGGGAGTATTTTCTTGTTTTAATTCACCACCACAACCTCTGAATAGCTGACCTGGTTATCCAGGTTAACCTGTTTAATGCGAAACATGGTTTTGGATGAGGTTGAAGCTTTGTCGGGGGCTATGACAGATTTGGTACAGGAAAAAAGAAAGAGGCAGGTAACGGCCAGCATCAGGCATTTATGCGTTTTGTTTGATCTGCTGATCAGCACAACACCCGCGAGTATGGTCATAAAAAGCAGCAAACCCTGCATGCCGGCATATGTTCCGTTATTGTAAAGTTGACAGCTATAGCTAAGCGGAACACTGCTGCTTCCGTTTTTTGCCTGTGTGTGGATGATGGCGATATCGGCGTAATTCAAACCGTCCGTGCTGCGTTGGATTACAAAGGCGGAATTATTCGATTCCATACTCGTCTGCCATTTCAGGAGAATACCCTGGTCATTGCGTGAAGCGTGAACATAACCAAAAGTCGCCGGAAGAATTCCGGATATAACAGTCACTTTTACCGATGCGGTAGCTGAATTACTCTTATCCGTCGCGGTTAATTTAAAAACATAAGCACCTACCGACAAGCCCGTTACTTTCGTCGTCATCCGGTTAGAAGGATCAGTAATGGTGGCAGCGGGTCCGCTGGTTTGAGTCCAGGTCGTATCTAAAATAGGATGTCCCGGATTAGCACGCACCGCGGTACCCGTCAGCATAATTGAGGTCTGCGGAAGAAAAACAATGGTGTCTGCCGCGGGTGCCGTACTGCCCGATACAGACGGCTGGGCCAGAGCCGAAACAGAAAATAAAATGGTCAGAATGAGTAACGGAAATTTCATAATGATCGGGTATAAACCATTAGCATGCCAGTAATAATCTATTGAAGGTCAACCACTGATAAATTCCCGGTCACGAATTTTTTCCAAAATCCGGAATGGAGTCCCAAATGCATCGGTTACCAATATCACGAGCAACAGGATCATTACATTCAAAAGCCGGTAGTAGGTGAATTTTTTTACTCCAACTCTTTCAGGATGTCCTCAGCCCTCTGAAAGAAGGAAAGGACTTCCAGAGCTGGTATACGATTTCCTGGTAGAGATCCTGCTCATACTCCCTTGTGTCAGTGTACACCCGGGTGATCTTATAAATCAGGACTTCATTTTCCCTGATAATCTCGACAAAGGCCTGGTCTTGTTGTAT
>JBGPBW010000235.1:0-7606 GCA_041481385.1 Puia sp. | reverse complement strand
TGACATTCTCTGGTAATTGCAACCGGATTTCCTGAAATCCGTATTTATATATGACGTTTGCAATCGTACTTCAAGGTTTCTCATTTTTTTCTGCGTTAGCCAGTCCTCTACGAGTTAATTTATTCTGTAGCCCATTTACTGAATCATTCAATATTTCCTTTTTGGATAATGGAAAAGAGTACTCATATCATTAAGGGCTGTATCTATCAGGTATAAAAGTGGGATTGATGCCGTTATAACCTGGGCCTGAAAAATTTGTCAAAGAATAATGGCAACAGAATCGGCACAAAGAAGAACAGCGTGTTTCAGTTTGGCTTTTTTTATATTTTCGGAAAAAGGCAATGGCCCAATCAAAACAATATAAAATTGAAATGAAAATATTATCATTCTCCATCTTACTGCTTTTACTGAATATTTTCCCCACCCATGGGCAGGATAGCACCCAACATCGACATATTGTTTTCAAAGTAAGATTCACGAATCTCCATTCAGCTAACTATGCAGGATTCCTGGCAACGATGGACGACTCCGCAATTTACGTGTCAGCACAAATTCTCAAATTCTCCTTCGCTCACACAAATGTATCTGACTTGCAGAAATTTGGCTATCAGGAATTGGGAAAAGTACAGATTCAAAGAAAAAACAGTGTTGGCAGGGGTTTCCTGTTCGGAGCCATCAGCAGCTTCGCGGCAATAGAAATATACATACTTGCAACAGCAGGACAACAATCTGTTTATAATTTCAACTCGACGGAGAAAACCATTTTTTTCGCGATACCCGGCGCGATCCTGGGTGGACTCATCGGCATGACCATCGGCGCCCTTATCCACAAAACCTTTGTCATCAATGGAATGCAGGCAAACCTGCAGGCAATGAAAAGCGAAATGGCAGACCGATTAAAATAAAACAGAAAGACAGAATAGTTTATTTATCTGCCATTGACCAGAGCTTGCTGAAATTCTATTATCATCTCCCCCGCAGGAGACATTCGGACAAACTCAACACGCCGCATTTGAATTATTAAATTGGACTTCTTTCATCCGCAGGGCTATCCGTGATGAAATAAGACTCTCGTAAAGCGAAATGCTGACGGCGGAAGAAACAGGACGTTTTCTCGGACTCGAAAAATCCTGTCTCTATAAATTAACGAGCAGCGGCCAGTTTCCCTACAGCAAACCCAACGGCGGCGGAACCAGACAGTACCTATAATATTAAATTTCAAAGTGAAAATAACGGAGACTACGAACTTGAATAAAAGCTCATTTTGTCAGGTGAGCGCTAAATGAAAAAAATCTTATTCACAATGTGATTTTTTTTTTCAAAATGAGCACATATTCGTAATCCAGTAAAACTGAATTGTTTAGCATCCGGAAAAAAAGGGTCCCACAACTTCCTTAATGGGTTGATTGTCAAAAGACAAAGAATCCAGTCCTGGGCACAAAAACCTTCCCGCTAAAAGCGGGAGGGTTTTTTCGTTTTGGAAGCGTTCAAAGCTTGCTTTTTAGGTAAAAACAGGTATTTCTTTCAAAATATAACTATCATAGCCACCCGATCTGCTAGCACACTTAAACTGGCAGCTTGGACCTGGTAATTATCAGTGGGACAAAAAGTCGGTGACACATAACCGGACTTAAAATTTGTTTGCGCGTTGTTAAAATAATAACAAAACGGGTGCAACAAAGTCTTCACAAACCTATCTATTATACCTTCAGTCTGACGAATCAGAGATTAACTTGCTCTTAGCCTCGACGATAATCTAAAATTGCGACAAACGACCAACCACTCTCTAACCATGAGATATGCCATTTCACTCTGGACGTTTTTAACCTTTTTCGCACTTGGCGCCTCAGCACAAAACAGCTATTTTATTAAGGGAACAATAACTGATACTGTTGAAAAGGTAAAGCTGCAAAATTCTGCTGTCACTATATTACAGGCCAACGACTCGATACTGGTAAAATTTGGTTATGTCAAAAGTGATGGCAGCTTTATGCTGGATGGCCTGTCCCAGGGCAAATACATTCTGCTGGTGGCTTACCCGGATTATGCCGATTATGCAGAATCATTTAGCCTTGACTCAGCCAACCCCTCGCAGGATTTTGGCAAAATCAGCATGACGCCCAAATCGCGCCTGTTACAGGAGGTAATTGTTAAAGGGACTGCATCGCAGATGAAAATTAAAGGCGACACCACCGAGTTCAATGCCAATGCTTTTGTGATCCAGCCAAATGCCAAGGTAGAAGATTTACTGAAACAACTACCAGGCATAACCGTAGATAAGGATGGAAAAATTACTGCCGAGGGTCAGAAAGTTACCAAGGTTTTGCTTGACGGGGAAGAATTCTTTGGAGATGACCCGACACTGGTGACGCGCAACATCAGGGCAGATATGGTGGATAAAATCCAGCTATACGACAAAAAAAGCGATCAGGCAGCTTTTACAGGCGTGGATGATGGCAGAACTCAAAAGACTATTAACGTAAAGCTGAAGGCTGATAAGAACCAGGGTACTTTCGGCAAAGCGCAGGCCGGGGATGGACTGGAAGGTATCTACCAGGGGGAAGTCTTGCTCAACTCTTTTAAAAACAAAGAAAAATTTTCTGTTTACGGTACGATTGGGAATAACGGGAAAGTGGGCTTAGGCTGGGAAGACGATCAGAAATACGGTACCGGCGACCTATTGAATGTTACTGATAACGGCATCAGCATAAATACCCAAAGTTCCGAAGACCTGGATATTTTCGGTGGAATTTACAGCGGCCAGGGCTTTCCGCTTGCGCAGACCGGTGGTCTGCATTATGACAACAAGTGGGATGATGACAAGCAATCCATTAACGGCAACTACAAGATCGGTAACCTGATCATCAACGGGTTAAACAATACACTTACTCAAAACAACATCCCCGGTTATATTTTGAACAGCAATTCCGACCAAAACTATCACAACTCGATGTTCAGGCAGAAGTTGAGCGGGATTTACCAGATAAAACTGGATACCATGTCAGACCTGAAGATTACTGTTGACGGTACATTAAAACATATCATTACGGATAGTTATTATACATCGGGCGACACACTGAATGGTTCCCTGGTAAACAACAACGTTCGCCAATTGACCAACACAGCCGATCAGGGAGCATTTAACGGAAGCGCTTTTTATACCAGAAAATTTACCAAACCAGGCCGAACGCTTTCGTTTCTGTTCAGTGATTCCTATAGTCAGAGTAAGGCATACGGGTATTTAAAATCACAAATCAATTATTATAGTACCGGGGAGGTTGTCGATAGTACGCAGAACATCGACCAATACAAAACCAATAATTTGCAAAGCAACATACTAAACGCCAATCTGACTTTTTCAGAACCATTTTCCCAAACACTGACGCTTGTGCTGAACTATGGTGTCGGCTCGAATATCGCCAGCGCTGACCGAAATACTTTTGATCAGTCACCCCAGGGAAAATACGACATGCTGGTGGACAGTCTGAGCAGCAATTATTCGTTCAACCAGTTTCTGAATCATGCCGGCGCCATCCTGAATTATAAAAAAGGCAAAATTAATTTCAATTTCGGCACCCGCATAACGGATGACCAATTTCACCAGTTGGATATAACTACCGGTCAGACAAGCGACCGCACCTTTATAGAATGGGCGCCGCAAGCTCGTTTTCAGTATCGGTTTTCACAGCAGAAAGCCTTCACCTTTAATTATAACGGCACTACCACGCAACCGACACTGCAGCAATTGCAACCAGTCGCAACGAACAACGATCCGCTGAACATCATACTGGGCAACCCATCGCTGACGCCATCGTTTACCAATACTTTTAGTGTGAATTATAACAATTATAATGTACTAACCAGTCAGTATTTTGGTATCTATGGAACTTATTCTGGTATTTTCAATCCCATCGTGAATCATATCAATTACAACGCCATGGGTCAGAGTGTCAGTCAGTATTTTAATCTTCCTGGCAGATCGGCCACGAATTTTAATGGTGGAATAAACTTCAATAGCAAACTGGGAAAGCTCACAAATATCTATGGCGGTGTTGGTTTTAATATTACCGGCAATACCGGTTATAACTATTCAAATGATTCACTGAATATGTCGAAAAACATTGTGTACAACCCCTCGCTGAATATTTCGATGCATAAGGAAAAAAAGGTAGATCTGAATTTATCCGGTGGCCCAACCTACACCACCAGCCAAACTTCTCTGCAACCCAATATCAACAATAACGGATGGGGAGCCCAGGCCAATCTGGATGGCACGATTTACCTGCCCTTAGATTTTCAGGTGGGCACTTATAGTTCTTACCAATACAATGCAGCAACCGCTTCTTTTCATAGTGATTTCAGCCAGCTTCTGCTCAATATGTTTATCATTAAAACTTTCGGGAAGAAAAAGAATCTCATGGTGGAACTTTGGGGTAACGACCTGCTAAACCAAAATTCCGGCTTCTCGCGTAGCGCCCAGGCTAACCTGATTACCCAAACTACCTATAATACTTTGAAGCGATACTATATGCTAACCATCAATTATGAATTTTCCAAAATGGCAGGTGGGAACTCTAAAAAATAGTATTATGAGAAAGAAAATTATATTATTCGCTGTTTTGCTGGTTCATGTCGCCAGTCTTTCGGCGCAGTATGCCCATTTTACCATTTCAGGTACGATTGAATTTGAGAAACGCGTCAATGCCTATACCGTCTTCCAGAAAAACATTGATAAGGATAATGAAGCCTGGATGCAACCACAGTTCGACTATTATCAGAAGAACAATCCGCAGTTCAAGACGCTGAACGCAAAACTGGAATTTGGAAATAATAAAACACTGTATACGCCCAATGAGGCTGATTTGTCTCAAAATTGGCTTATTGACACCAACCCTATGCTAAATCAGTTTAACACCATTTTTACCGACATTAAGACTAAAAGCTCCGTAGATCAGAAAATGGTATTTGGAGAAACCTACCTGGTTAAAGACAGCACACGCAAGATAAAATGGAAGATCACTGATGAGACCCGCGAAATCGCAGGCTATACCTGCCGCAGGGCAAACGGTATTTATCTTGACTCTGTTTATATCGTTGCTTTTTATACTACACGCATACCTGTGGCGGGTGGCCCCGAATCATTCAGCGGTTTGCCAGGTATGATTCTCGGAGTAGCCCTGCCACATGAAAACGTAACCTGGTTTGCGACAAAAGTTACCGAGGGTGTCATTCCCCAAAACGATATCGTGCCTCCAAAAAAAGGCAAAGCGACCAATGAAAAAGATTTTTGGAAAATCCTCCAGGAAGCATTGGAAAACTGGGGATGGGCCAAGATATATTTGAAAGAATTTATGCTGTAATCCCAGTCAAATTTGACAATTTGAAATTCAGTGCGGGTAGGGTAACCTTTTAAGTGTAATCACATGGATAATGTGTCTATAAGGTTATATTTAATAGATATTCTTAACCACGACAAAGTAATAGCTACTTTTAAACAGACATCTTTTCAAATAAGCTATTTTTACATAACCGCTCAAATAACTGTGAATAAATTAATAGTTTCTCTGATTGCCTTTACACTTCTGTTTGCCTGCAACAAAAGCTCTACACCCAAGCCAGATCCCACCCCAACGCCGGTTACGCCCGTACCAGTGATTCCAATAGTGCCCGCTTCTCTGGTTACAAGTTATTCCATGCTAATTGGAGTGAGCAACAGTATGACATCAGACACAATCCGTTATGACGAAAAAAATAATATTCAAAGTATAACTCACAAATATGTGAATAATTTGGGACCGGATCAGACACTTGATTCAGGTACTTATTATTTTACAATTAATTCAACAGGAACACGCCCTTCAGGTTATCGAGTAGTGTATAAGAAATACTACTATACACGCCGTAAAAGAAAATCATGTTTTAACATTTGATGATCAAAACCGGCTTATTCTGGATTCCATGTTATCTACAACGTCTACCGAAGAAAGCATTAAGGGGATTCACTACGCGTATTTCCCGGACACCATAGTGTTACGTCGTTATCAGGAAGGGCAGTATTTTTTTCAGGACAGTCTGCTGTCAGTTGCTGGTAATTTCCGTTACTTTTCGGAATCAACTCCTCTTGGAGACGATTGGTACCAGGTATTTAGTTATAGGAAGGAAATTCTTTCTGGCTACAGCAACCCATTTTATAACGCAACGCTGTCCAGAAGCCTGGGTGCTTTTTACATAGTGCTCGACAATTTGGATTTTCTTTCAAAAAATTTCACAACTTTACAGGGCTTTTATTATACCTGGTCAACCGACGCTAAAGGACGTGTTATTAACGCCGTGGCACCTGATGGCAGTTATGTGAAATACACATACAAATGATGATATCTCCATTAGCTTAATTATTATATATTTCTTTGCAGTCCTCGTGTAAGTTCCCCTTAGCAAGAGTGGACATTTTTACATCTATCAGGAGCAGCGTCCATCTGATTTTCTTCATCGGTTTTTCAGGCTATCGTTAGAAAAATTATCTAATTTGTTTTGGCAAATTCACCATTAGCGGTTATGGTAACTTCGTCGCTTAGCATAGTAGAAGCAGCCTGCGGGGCAAAATTAAAATCGGATCTTTTGATCACACCGCTCACCTTAAAACCTGCATCGTCTTTTTTACTCATTGGATTGGTAACTGTACCGCGGTACCAAAGATCCATGGTAACCGGCTTGGTGACGCCATGCAGAGTAAGGTTACCACTTAACTTATAATGATTTGTAGAAACGGTGGTAATATCGGTGCTAGTAAATGTCATGGTGGGGAATTTCGCCACATCAAAAAAGTTAGCACTTTTCAGATCGTTGTCCCGGTATTCAACGTCTGTGTTTACTGAAGCGGTATTAACCGTTAACTGAAATTTAGCATCACTGAAGTCAGGTTTACTTGCGGTAATAGTGCAGGTAAAATCTTTAAATATTCCATCAACATCAGAAACCATCAAGTGAGTTATTGTAAACCCTAGTTTAGAATGCATCTTATCATTGGTCCAGGTAGACTGTGCAAATATGCTTAAGCAAAACAATGCAGCAGACACAAATAAAATAGTCTTTTTCATAATTGATGATTAATATGATTTTTATAAAATTCCATTATAAATGATAACTACACTTTTTATAATTCCGTAACAAGTTGTAGTTTTCTTATCTAAAATAAATACGGTCATCGTCAATGGGTGTACCAGTCTCCTAAATAGCTGGACTAAGTTAGTAAATTAATTTATTCACTGTTTTGACTCAAATATCCGAAAGTAAAATTTATCTTAGCCTTGAATACGAGAAGAAGTGTGAAGAAGTGATTATTAAACGAAGCACTTTTACAAGTGCTTAATTTCACGACACTTATTTGACACACAGAACTTGCAAGATATTGAATCCCAGGATGGAAGGAATCCAGTCCCGGGCACAAAGCCTTTCCAACGAAGTTGGAGAGGCTTTTTTATTTGCGAGCGTCGTGAACTTGTTCACAAAAGCGAGTAAATGAAAAAGCCGGCACCGCCGCAGGCGGTGAAAGGCTTTGGGTAAGACCACTTATTTGGATCACCGGAGCATGCGAAGCATGCGTAGG